>JBJTNN010000256.1:0-7517 GCA_046074125.1 Bacteroidota bacterium | reverse complement strand
TGCGTATTCTGGGATGGGTGTGGCCTCAGCGCTGATTTCTCTGCCGTTGAAATACATGCATACCACCGTTGAAACCGTTCATTTGGATGATGTGAATAGCTGTATTCAATTGATGTATCATACGGTAAAGCATATCCAAGCCGGACAAACATTCAATTATATCTGATGCAATTGTTAACGATGAAGCGCACGCCCGTGCCGAAAGGACATTGGTCGTTTGGGATCTTGGGCTGGCCATTTTTAAAGCTGCTGAGCATCCTGCCGTTTTCAGTGCTGTACGTCATCTCGGATGGGTTGTCGTTCATCCTTTACCGGTTGATAGGATACCGAGTAAAAGTGGTTAGAGAAAACTTAAAGAATTCATTTCCAGAGAAATCCAACGATGAATTGCTCACCATCGAACGAGATTTTTATAAGCACCTGGGAGATTTGTTTGTAGAGACAATCAAAGGAATGTCGATCAGCGCCAGCGAGATGAAAAAGCGCATGGCGAATCTCGATCAACATCATTACGATCAATTGCACAACAAAAACCAAAGTGCCATCATCGTTATGAGTCATTGTGGCAACTGGGAATGGATTTGTTTGATGTCGCAAATCGTTTGTCAGCAACGCGTTCAGTGTATTTATAAGACTTTGTCGAACCGCGGATTCGACCGTTGGATGTTCACCATCAGAAGTAAATTTGGGGCCAATCCCATACCCATGGAGCAAACCTTACGCGTGCTGGATGCCAACAAGTCTGTGGTAACGGTAAATGCGTTTATCGGCGATCAGAACCCCAGTTCTGGCAAAGGAGCCTATTGGACGAATTTCCTCTATCAGGATACTCCATTCATGATGGGTCCAGAAAAGATTGCCAAGAAATTTGGTATGCCCATTTATTATTTGTCGAGCAGCAAAGTAAGCCGCGGATTTTACCAAGCAAAAACCGAATTGTTGTGTTCAGATCCTGCAGCCATGCCCGATGGTGAAATTACTCGCCTCATCGCGCAACACACAGAAAAAGAAATCCAAAACCAACCCCATATTTGGCTGTGGAGCCATAGGCGTTGGAAGCATAAACGGAACAATTAATTACTCAATCCGTACTTTTTTGTATCAAGCGGTGTACCGGTGATGGATTCGTAAATCGTCATGATGGCCTCAACACCCATTTGGAAATCTATTTGTGTTTTGGCTGTGCCAATTTGTGCCGCTTGCACCCAGAGATTGTAATTGGTTACATCCTTTTGCATTTGAAAGGCCTGAGCGCCCAATCCATACACACGGTAATCCATGGGGTTGACAGCCACGGCTCCTTGCAGCGTAGCTATGCCAGACATTGCATCACCTTTCATTAATTCTGCTTGCGCTTTCATAACATATCCTTCGCCGTCGCGGGGACGAGAATCAATGAATTCAGTCATTACTTGAATTGCTTTGTCGTATTTCTTCTCATTGAGATAGTACTGGTGCAAGGCAAAACAACTGCGCGAATGTTCTGGGTAGTATTTTCTGGCCGTTTCTGCGGCGGCAATGGCTTTTTCCACCTGACCCAAGTTGGCGTAGGCCGTAGACAGGTAGAAATGGATTTCTGAACGATTGGGGTCTTTCTGTAAATAACGACTCAACAGTTCAATCCCTTTGGCAAATGACGTATCCTTTTCTATGGCTTTGATGCCTTCATAATCGTCGAAATCGCCATTGGGTGAACTAATAGGACGTTCAATGACCACGCCAGCGGGAACGCCATCTACATTTTGTTGATATACGGTGCCTTTGGGTGGGAATTCTCCTGAATTCAATCGAGACTTATCAAAATAGGCATTGTAAAAAATGCAATAATCCCATTTTTTGGCACTGCGGTCGTCGAAACGGGAGTAACCCACGTGAACATTTTTTTGATTTCTACAATAGTATTTAACATGGTCCATGCCGTAAGAAAGGACTTCGAATTTTTTATTGGGATTTTTCTCGGCCACGTTTTTGATGAACCATTCGGTACTTGGACGCAAACTGGCGAGGTAATAGTCCATTTCATATTCACCATACGCTTTGGCTGTACCGCCTTGTATTTCATTGAAATAGGAGTAGCTCACTGGGTGATTGGCAAAAATGAATTTTGCAGGAAGGGCTGTTAATGCCAAGGTAATTGCCAAAATCCAACCCTTGAGTTTGTGGTTTGTAATGGTCAACCATTGATCCAACCATTGATATCCCACAAAAGCGATTCCCACAAAACAGGGGAGGGTGAATAGGATCTGACGTATACCTCCATACACTTGCGATTTTTGGATGTAGATATAAACAACCGGGAAAATGGCAGCGAACAAAATCAAAAAGATTTCATTGTTGAACTTTTTACGGTTGGGATACAGCAACAGCACAAACAACGATACACCTAACATCACGGCAAGTGGTGTTGTGATCATCAAATACTTCCTCAAATAATACAATGGAAGCATGTCTGAGTCGTACAGTTTGCCTTCAAACAACTGCCTCAAGGAAACGGAATAATTGGTGAACTCTTTCAATGCTTCCATGGGGTTGGTGAAGGGTTCTGTCCAACCGTAAGGCCATACCACAATACCCAAAATGTAGGAAGCCAATCCCAGTCCTGCCAACCACAGAATCAAGTTGGTAAAGCCTTTCCATTTAAAGCCCAAGAAATCTTTCAATCCGATGGATTCAATGAATTTCAATCCAGCATACATGAAAAAGATCGCCACACTCAACAAGCCCCCAATTCTGACGCTAATGCCAAGGGCTGTGCCAAATACAAGGCCGAAGATGTTGTTCCATGAATAGTGGCTGCCACTGCGGAAAAGTTTGAGGGAGTAATACAAACTCATCACATAACCCAGGGCAAAGGGAACATCTTTGGGGTTGTTCATCGCCTCACCAAAGAAACGGGGCATAAACAGCATGACCAGCATGGCCACCCAGGCATAGAGCCAACTGCCGCGGGTGAGTTGCTTCACAATCAGTGCGGTATAGAAAATGGTTAAGAAGCCAAACAAGGCATTCCACCAATGTCTGAAACCCATATAATCTTCCACGCCCATCCAATGACCCAAAATGGTGGTAAACGTATCAAAGCTCGATCCGTACACGTGCATCACGCGATCGGGGTCTTTGATGGTGGCAATATCAGAACCCAACTGGGGAAATGCTTTGGCCAAGGTAGGCATTCGCTGTCCTTTCAATTCATTGGTGTCGACCGGAATGGCCATGCCAATGGGATCGAGGTAGTAGTTAGCGATGAGCTTTGAATAGGTGTATTGGGTGAATTCGTCTCCGGAAATGGAGGCTGTTTTACTCATTTGCGTCATGAAGATTGCTGCAAAAACGGCGATAATCATGAAGGCCCATCGATGAATGTTTTTATTTGATTTTAGGTAGTAATCTTGGGCAACCTTCCAACGTGCTTTCAACAGGCTGTTCAAAGGAACTTTGTTTGCTGTTTGCGAGAGGATGGTTTGATATTGCCTCGCACCACATTTTTCCAACAAATAGGAGAGGGTGAAGAGATTTTCGAGGGTGTTGGTAGGCGAAAGCAAGGCCAAAACTGCCGATTTGTTGAGCAATATCCATTTGGTCTGCAGATCGGCATCGGTATGTCCCGCCAGCAATTCAGACACCCAGGCATTGTTGGCTTTTGGTTTTGCCACGGCATACGCAGCCCGCTGTGATGCATTGACTGCTTGATTGAGCGATTGAAATTCCGAAGCTTTGGGTGCAGTATTTCCCGAGTAAACGAGATACAGTGAATCTAGTGGAGAAATCCCTTCTTCTGAATGTATGTGTTGATTCAAAAGTCGTTGAAAATCGTCCAGTGAAATCTGGGTGACAACAATCGCAGAAGCTTCTGATTGGGGTTGAACGGTGTTTGAAACAGTTTTAGCCATACCTAATGGCAAACCTACAAGAATTTTCGTTTTGAATGTTTGCGAAAATTGAAAAAATCCAAGTTGCACGGATACAACTATTTGCAAATATTCCAAAATCTGTCTTTTTCTCGATTATTCCACAATAATTCACTAATTTTGCCGCTCGATCAAAGGAGGAACTATTTCTTGACAAACGAAAAAAACGAACATGCCATCGAGGAAACCGTAGAAGTTTCCAAGGCAAAAAACACCAAAGCAGCTGTAGCAGCAGCACATGACGATTTCGACTGGGGAGCCGATGAAGCTGGCTTCGAGTCTTATTCTAACGATGAGCGCAAGCGTCTTGAGGATGCTTACAACTCTACTTTCCAACCGGTTGTTGAAAAACAAGTGGTAAAAGGTACCGTTGTGGGTATGAACGAAAAAGACGTGGTTGTGAACATTGGATTCAAGAGCGATGGTCTTGTACCTCGCACTGAATTCCGTGATGTTCCCAATTTGGCACTTGGCGATGAAGTTGAAGTATTTGTAGACATCGCTGAAGACAAAATGGGTCAATTGATTTTGAGCAGAAAGAAAGCTTTGCAAGAAACTGCTTGGGAGAAAATTGTTGAAGCACACAACAACGACGCCATTGTTACAGGTTATGTTCGCAGCAGAACCAAAGGTGGTTTGGTGGTAGATGTATTCAGTTTTGATACGTTCCTGCCTGGTTCACAAATTGATACCAAACCCGTACGCGATTACGATCAGTACGTAGGTAAAAATATGGATTTCAAGATTGTTAAAATCAATGAAATCTACAAAAACGTGGTTGTATCTCACAAAGCCCTGATTGAAGACGATATCGAAGCACAGAAATCTGTGATTTTGTCGAAATTGGAGAAAGGACAAGTATTGGAAGGTGTTGTGAAAAACATGACATCATTCGGTGTGTTCGTAGATTTGGGTGGTATCGACGGTTTGTTGCACATCACGGATATCTCTTGGGGTCGTATCAACCACCCAGAAGAGGTGTTGAAACTCGACGACCGTATCCAAGTGGTTATCTTGGATTACGATGATACCAAGAAGCGTATTTCATTGGGCTTGAAACAATTGACTTCTCACCCATGGGATAACTTGACAGCCGATATTTTGGAAGGTACCAAAGTAAGCGGTAAGGTAGTTTCTGTTGCTGATTACGGTGCTTTCATCGAAATCAAGCCAGGTGTTGAAGGTTTGGTTCACGTAAGTGAAATGAGCTGGAGTTCACACTTGCGCAACCCTTCAGAATACCTGAAAGTGGGCGATGATGTTGAAGCTTTGGTACTTTCATTGGATCGTTCCGAGCACAAAATGTCGTTGGGCATTAAACAATTGACTCAAGATCCTTGGATTGATATCGAGAGTAAGTATGCGGTTAACAGCAAACATTCTGGCGTAGTTAAGAATTTGACTTCATACGGTTTGTTCTTGGAATTGGAAGAAGGAATTGATGGTTTGGTACACGTTTCTGACTTGAGTTGGAACAAGAAAATCAAGCACCCAAGTGAGTTCACCAAAAAAGGTGACAAATTGGAAGTGGTTGTATTGGAAGTGGACAAAGAAAACCGCCGCTTGAGCTTGGGCCACAAGCAATTGGAAGAAAACCCATGGGAAACTTTTGAGAACATTTTCTCAATCGGTTCTATCCATGAGGGTACTGTAATGTCGGTGAACGACAAAGGTGCTACCATCCAAATGCAGTATGGTGTTGAAGCATTTGCGCCATCACGTCACATCAAGAAGGCTGACAACACCACCATGTCTGATGACGAAACATTGGAATTCGAAGTAATCGAGTTTTCAAAAGATGCCAAGCGTATCATCGTTTCTCATACCAACATTTGGAAAGGTGCTGAAAGAGCCAGCAAAGACGCTGACAACAACGCCAAAGACAAAGCCCGCAAGAACGCAACCAAAGTTGTTAAGAAAATCAACCAAACTTCTGAAAAATCAACATTCGGTGAGTTGGATGCCTTGACAGCCTTGCGCGCTCAGTTCGAAAAAGCTGAAAAAAACGAGTCAAAAGCAAAAGCTGAAAAAGCAGAATCTGCTAAAGTAGAAGCTGTTAAAGTAGAAGCTACAAAAGAAGAAACTTCAACTGCCAGTGCCGCTACCTTGAAATCACTTTCAGGTGTAGGTCCAGCAATGGAAAAGCGCATGATTGCTTTGGGTGTGAATAGCATCGATGACTTGAAAGGTTTGACCGAAGACAAAATTGCCGCAATGACTGCAGAAGATGCAAAAATCTCTGCTGATCAGTGGGGTAAATGGATGGAAGAAGCCAAATCACTCTAAATTGAATCAAACGATGGAAAAGCCTCGCTTCGGCGGGGCTTTTCTTTTTTCATCGCTATCTTTGTTGAAATGACAGAACAACTCATCGCGGCGTTTGTGATAAGCGTATTGCACGGATTTATTCCAGGCCACTGGCTGCCATTTTTGGCACTCGCCAAAAAGATGGGATGGACAAAATCGCAAACGTTGAGATACACGGGATTGGCAGCCATTGCTCATGCCGGAGGCACCGTGATTATTGGCCTCGCAGTAGCCCAGCTGACAATGATGGGTCTGCACGCCTCAAATGCTGCCTCACGATGGTTCGCCGATGCTCATTTTGAAACTTTGGGATCACTGTTGATGGTACTTCTGGGCGTCTGGTTTTTGTATCGCCATCACCGCCACCACCATTTTCATTTTCCCCAAAATGCCACCAATCAAGAAGGTAAGTGGGCTTTTGGTGTGGTATTATTCTCGCTGTTTTTATCGCCCTGCATGGAGATAGAATCGTATTTCTTCACCCTCGCTCCGCTCGGGTGGAGCGTGATCATCACGCTCGTCTTGGTCTATTCCCTTACCACTTGGTTGAGTATGATGGGCGGCGTATGGATCGGCTTTCAAGGCCTCGAACGCTGGAATTCACATCGCCTAGAACACAATGCCGGACTCATCACAGGAATCGTGATGATTCTGTCGGGACTCATGCTGGCCTTTGCCTGATGCCCAAATAACGGTCAATGACTGAATGAACCCCGTAGAGTAAGGGCAATAAACAAATGGCCATGCCCAGTTTGTAAATGTAGTTGATCGTTCCAACCTGCAACACCCAAATCAAATCGTATTTGCCGCCGAGGTAAAAGGCAATCACCAACACGATGTAACTATCAATAAATTGGCTTACCACCGTGCTTCCAGTTGCCCGCAACCAAATGAATTTTTCTCCAGTCTTCTCTTTTAATTTGGTGAAAATGATGGCATCCACGATCTGACCTACCAAAAATGCCACCAAGGAACCTATAATGATCATCAGCCCTTGGCCAAATACAGCATTGAATGCCGACGACATATCTCCTAAGCCTTGGTTCTGTCCACTGCTTAGCCAAAAATCCGCACCTTTCAAATTCATGGCCAATCGCACAGCAACGAATGCGTACACCAGCAACCCCGCTGCAATCCATGAAAGCTTCTGAACGCCCTTTTTTCCGTAATATTCATTGATCAAATCGGTCAGTATGAAAACGATGGGCCATAAAATGACCCCAGCGGTCATGTCGAATTTGAAAGTTCCCCCCATCAATGAAATGTTCGCAGGAGCCATCCCCAAACTTTTTTCCAAATAAA
>JBJTNN010000255.1:0-12195 GCA_046074125.1 Bacteroidota bacterium | reverse complement strand
AACTTGTAATCAATCAAATACGCGAAAACCCTTGCTGTTGTTGGGCTCGCGTTTTTTCAACATGGTAAACCCCAATTTTTCAAGGGTTTTGGCGATTTATGTGGAAAACATGATTGGATTGGATGGTAGTTGGAAGATAGTTTTGCTATCCACATAATACTTTTTTATTGTAAAAAACTACCAAACCCAATAGAATAGCCATGAGCCAGCAGACAGTAAACACAAAGGGATTGAATTTCTCCCGCATGAACACCGCCGATGGTGTATCTCCTTACGATCAATTCAACTACGATTACCGCACTTCGGTGATTAAAAAACCGGATGGCAGCATCGTGTTTGAAATGAAGAACGTAGAAGTTCCTGAAGGATGGAGTCAGGTGGCTACAGATATTTTGGCTCAGAAGTATTTCCGCAAGGCGGGTGTACCTCAGGCCGATGGCAGTTTGGGCAGTGAGACTTCCGTTAAGCAGGTGGCCCATCGTTTGGCCGATTGTTGGAAGACATGGGGTGAAAAGCATGGGTATTTTGAATCGGCTGCAGATGCTCAAGTTTTTTATGATGAATTGGTGTATTCGTTGTTGAATCAGGAATCGGCGCCTAATTCACCACAGTGGTTTAATACGGGTTTGCACAACAGCTATGCCATTACTGGCAAGCCACAGGGACACTACTATGTAGATCCTGATACAGAAAAATTGATGAAGAGCACCTCTGCTTATGAGCGTCCTCAGCCCCATGCTTGTTTCATTTTGTCGGTAGACGACGATTTGGTAAACGAGGGTGGTATCATGGATTTGTGGGTACGTGAGGCACGTATTTTCAAATACGGCTCAGGGGTTGGAACCAACTTTAGCAAAATCCGTGGTGCGGGTGAGAAGTTGAGTGGTGGTGGAACCAGCTCGGGGTTGATGAGTTTCTTGCGCATCGGCGACCGTTCAGCGGGTGCGATCAAGAGTGGTGGAACTACCCGTCGCGCAGCCAAAATGGTTTGTTTGGATTTGGATCACCCCGATGCGATGGAATTCATTCAGTGGAAGAGCACTGAGGAGCGCAAGGTAGCGGCCTTGATTGCGGCTGGATATTCTAACGATTACGAGGGTGAGGCATACAATACGGTAAGCGGACAAAACAGCAACAACTCTGTGCGTATCCCCAACAAATTCTTCCACAAATTGGAAAAAGGCGAGGATTGGGAATTCGTTGCTCGTTCTACCGGCGAGGTAATGAACACCAAGCCAGCCCAAGAAGTTTGGGATGCCATTGGCGATGCGGCATGGGCTTGTGCTGACCCAGGGGTACAGTACGACGATACCATCAACGAGTGGCACACTTGTCCAGAGGGCGGAAGAATCAACGCTTCTAACCCTTGTTCAGAATACATGTTCTTAGACAATACGGCTTGTAACTTGGCTTCATTGAACTTGCGTAAGTTCTTCGACGAAGGAACCAAGACGTTTGACATGGAGAAGTTCGAGTACAGCGCACGTTTGTGGACCACTGTATTGGAAATCTCTGTTTTGATGGCACAATTCCCATCGAAAGAGGTGGCTCAGTTGAGTTATGACTATCGCACATTGGGCTTGGGTTATGCCAACTTGGGATCTGTATTGATGAGTGCGGGTATTCCTTACGATTCTTCAGAGGCCACAGCCATTTGCGGAGCGGTTACTGCGATTTTGACGGGTACTGCTTATGCAACCTCTGCAGAGATGGCCGCGGTAAAAGGTCCATTCCGCATGTACGAAAAGAACAAGAAGCACATGTTGCGCGTAATCCGCAACCACAGATACGCAGCTTATAACACGCCGTTGGCTTTCGAAGGATTGGGTATCAAGCCGGTTTGTTTGGACGAAAAGCATTGCCCTGACTACTTGTTGAAGTCGGCCTGCAACGCTTGGGACAAAGCGGTTCAGTGGGGCGAGAAGTATGGTTTCCGCAACGCGCAGTCAACCGTTATCGCTCCTACAGGAACCATTGGTTTGTTGATGGATTGTGATACTACGGGTATCGAGCCTGACTTTGCTTTGGTAAAATACAAGAAGTTGAGTGGTGGTGGATACTTCAAGATTGTAAACCAAACTGTGCCAGTGGCATTGAAGCATTTGGGTTACGATGCACAGCAGACACAAGACATCGTGAATTATGCAAAAGGTCACCAGACTTTCAAGGGTGCACCGCACATCAACCACGAGAGTTTGACTGCGTTGGGCTTCAACGAGGCTGATTTGGCCAAGTTGGAATCTGAAGCGCCAATGGCATTCGAAATTGGGTTTGTATTCAACCAATATTCATTGGGTGAAGACACTTTGAAGCGTTTGGGTTTTGAGCCAGCGCAATACAACAATCCTCGCTTCAACATGTTGCAGGCTTTGGGCTTCAGCAGGGAGCAAATTGCTGAGTGTAACGACTACGTTGCGGGTACCATGACGATTGAAGGCGCACCTCATTTGAAAGAAGAGCACTATGCGGTGTTTGACTGTGCCAACAAGTGTGGTAACAAAGGGGTTCGCTACATTCACGCCAACGCACACATTCGCATGATGGCCGCGGCTCAGCCTTTCATTTCTGGAGCAATTAGTAAGACCATCAACCTGCCCAATGAGGCTACGGTTGAAGAAATCAAAGAGTGCTACCATTTGAGTTGGACTTTGGGATTGAAGGCAAACGCTTTGTACCGCGACGGTTGCAAATTGAGTCAGCCTTTGAGCAACAAGTCTGAGACGGCTGAAGACAGTAAGGAAGAAACGGCATCTGCCAAGACAGATAGTGCGGCAGCACCAAAGATGGCCAGTGTTGGTGAATTGACACCCGAAATGGTGTTGGAAGCAGCCAAGCGCATTTTGAGTGAGAGTCCTGACACCAAGTTCAAGCGTCAGTTGTCGAACATCGTTGAGAAAAAACGTTTGCCAAACCGCAGAAATGGATTTACCCAGAAGGGTCGAGTTGGCGGACAAACGATCTTCGTACGCACGGGTGAATACGATGACGGAACATTGGGAGAGATTTTCATTGATATGCACAAGGAGGGCGCTAGCTTCCGCAGTTTGATGAACTGTTTCTCTATTGCGGTATCGGTTGGTTTGCAGTACGGTGTGCCTTTGGAGGAGTTCGTTGACAAGTTTGCGTTCACTCGTTTTGAGCCAAGCGGTATGGTTGAGGGGCATCCAAACGTGAAGAATGCGACGTCTATTGTTGACTATATCTTCAGATTGTTGGGCTTTGAATATTTGCGCAGGGAGGATTTGGTACAGGTAAAACCGAGTGATTTACGTGCACCTGAGGCGGTTGAGGCCCCTGTGGTGAGCGAATTCCGTCCAGCTTTCAACCCTGAGCCAGCGCCTGCGGTTGCAGCAACGCCTGCGGCGTTGAGCAGTGAGCCATTGCCAAGCAAGTTTGACATGCAGGACCACATGCGTGAGATCCAGAGCGATGCGCCGGCGTGTAACGTATGCGGACACATCACGGTGCGCAGTGGTACATGTTACAAGTGCTTGAACTGTGGAAACAGTTTGGGTTGCAGCTAAGAAGAACACGAACACTGCGGGATGAAGATTGTTCTGCAGGGTGAAATTTAGGGGTCCCCCCGGCGGCTGCGCCGCCGGGGGGATTTTCGTTTAAAATTTTCCCAATCCCCCACCCCAAAACAAATTAACTTTGCAATCAGTACTATGGCATTTGAAAAAGTAAAACGCAGCGACAATTACAGTGAGTGGTATAACAACCTGGTCAAAAATGCAGACCTGGCCGAACACAGTGCCGTTAAAGGTTGTATGGTCATCAAACCCTATGGCTATGCCATCTGGGAAAAGATGCAAAGACAGCTCGATGACATGTTCAAAGAAACGGGACACGTGAATGCGTATTTTCCGCTGTTTGTACCGAAAAGCCTATTCGAAAAAGAAGAAAAAAATGCCGAAGGATTCGCCAAGGAATGTGCGGTGGTTACCCACTATCGCCTGAAAGCCAATCCCGATAAGCCCGGACAGTTGATGGCCGATCCCGACTCCAAATTGGAGGAAGAACTCGTTGTACGTCCTACCTCGGAAGCCATCATTTGGAACACCTATAAAAATTGGATCCAGAGTTACAGGGACCTCCCTATTTTGATTAATCAGTGGGCCAATGTGGTCCGATGGGAAATGCGCACGCGTTTATTCTTGCGCACGGCTGAGTTTTTGTGGCAGGAGGGACATACAGCGCATGCCAGCAAGGAAGAGGCGTTGGTAGAAACCAAGAAAATGTTGGATGTGTATGCGGAATTTGCGGAGAATTTCATGGCTGTGCCAGTAATCAAAGGGGTAAAAACCGAAAACGAACGTTTTGCGGGTGCGGATGATACCTACTGTATTGAGGGGATGATGCAGGATGGAAAAGCGCTTCAGATGGGTACCAGTCACTTTTTGGGACAGAATTTCGCCAAGGCATTTGATGTGAAATTTCAGAGCAAAGAGGGCAAGTTGGAGCATGTGTGGGCCACCAGTTGGGGGGTATCTACCCGATTGATGGGTGCATTGATCATGGCGCACAGCGATGATGAAGGGTTGGTATTGCCACCGAAGTTGGCACCCATCCATGTGGTGATTGTGCCTGTATATCGCAGCGATGAGGATTTGGAAAAAATCAAGGAGGCCATGAAGCCTTTGTCGGCCCAGTTGAAGCAAGCCGGATTAACAGTAAAATTCGACGACCGCGATACCTACAAGCCTGGTTTCAAATTCGCCGAGTGGGAATTGAAGGGGGTGCCAGTGCGTTTGGCGGTAGGGATGCGCGATTTAGAATCACAAAGTGTGGAAGTGGCGCGCAGGGATACCAAAGAGAAATTTGTGGTGCCCATGAGTGATTTGCAGGCGAGAATTTTGACCTTGATGGATGAAATTCAAACGAATTTGTTTGATCGGGCGGCCCAATATCGCGCAGAAAAGACCCATGTTGTGAATTCTTGGGATGAGTTTTTGGTGGCAATCAATGAGAAAGAGGGTTTTGCCTTGGCCCATTGGGATGGCAGCGGAGAAACAGAGGAGAAAATCAAGGAATTGACCAAGGCCACCATTCGTTGTATACCGATGGACCAAGCGTCTGAGTCGGGGGTTTGTATCCTAACGGGAAAGCCCAGCCAAGGTAGGGTCGTTTTCGCCAAAGCGTATTAATGTTTCTCTCTCGCGGAGAGGATGGCTTGGGTGAATATCGCTCCAAGAATGATGCAAGCGCCTAGGTAGAAGTATAGGTTAAGGTCTTTATTTTCTTTGAAGATCAGGGCGCCCAAAACGATGCCATAGATGGGCTCAAGGTTTACAGTAAGGTTTGCGGTGAAGGCTGAAAGTTGCTTGAGGGCGTATGTGCCAAGGTAAAAGGTAAGGTTGGTGCAGAGCAGGGCGAGGAGGCCAATCCAAACAAAATCCCAGGGGCCGCTTTGCAGGTTTTCCAGGGTGAGGATTGATGGGTTGATGCTGGGCATTGGGTGGTAATCGGCAGTTGGGAATAGGGCGATGACGAGGCTAAGTAAGACAGCCCCTGAGATCATTTCGATGGTAGAAATGGCCAAAGTGGGTGCAGAATGGATGTATTTTTTATTGAGTGTGGTAAAGGTGGCGGCCAGGGCTGCGCTGAGAATGCCGGTGATAATGGCCCAGCCATAAGAAATGTTGTTGTCGGTGGTGGGTTGTGGCGGCAGGGAGAAATAGATGAACCCAATACCGAGCATGACGATGAGTCCCATGAGGATATCTCTTTGGGAAAAGGGTTTTCTGAGGATGGTGGGTTCAATGATGGCGGCGAAAAACGAGGCGGACCCCAGACAGGCAAGTGTGATAGAAACAGAGTTGCCGAGTTTGATGGATCCGTAGAAGGTTATCCAGTGGGCACAAACGATTAATCCAATTCCGGCGAAGGAGAGGATGGTTTTTGGGGTGAGTGATTTGAGTTGTTTCCAAACACTGGGCAGCAGCAAATAGATGGCGGCAGTGATCGACATGCGGTGCCATACCAGGGAGAGGGATCCGTAGGAAATGAGCTTGCCGAGGATGGCGGTGAAACCCCACAGGAAGACGGCGCTGTGCAGCGCGATAAAGGCTTTGGTTCGGGGGGTGGTGGAATTTTGCATACCCTTTTAAAAAATCAAGGCCGCTGATTAGAGCGGCCAGGATGTTGGTATATAAAAGCGCGTAACAGTTGGCGTTATCGAAATAACCGATAACACTACAAATATATCAAATTGGCTTTAGATTGCAAAAAAATCTAGTTGAATTTTCCCTTGTAACGATCTTTGATTTCGTTCACAATGGTTTTCAATTCTTGCTCTTTGTCTTTGTTCATGACTAGGAGTACTTCATCGGATTCTACGATGACGATGTTGTCGATGCCATTGACTACGATGAGCTTTTGGGTATTGTTGAATACCAAGCTTTCTGTGGTGTTGTAGACATGCACATTTTTGCCCACGATGGCATTGTTTTTATCGTTGCGTTCAGAAACATCCCACAAGCTTTTCCAGGTACCAAGGTCGTTCCAGCCAAAATTGGCGGGCATGACATAGACTTCGCTTTCTTTTTCTAACACGCCATAGTCTATGCTGATACTTGGGGTGAGCGAGTAGGCTTGTTCCAATTGTTCTTCATAGCGGTTGCCCAGGGTATCTACATCGGCGAAAATCTGGTGGATTTCGGGGATGTGTTTTTCGATGCTGTTGTTGATGGCTTTCATGCTCCAAACGAAGATGCCTGCATTCCACAGGAATTCGCCACTTTCAAGGAAGCTTTTGGCGATGTCTTCGTTGGGTTTTTCGGTGAAAGTTTTTACGCGGTGCAGTCCACTGCCATCGAGTTCTGGGTTAAATTGGATGTATCCGTATCCGGTATCGGGGCGGGTGGGTTTGATGCCCAAGGTTACCAGGGCTTCGTGTTGGCCGGCAAAGTTCATGGCATGTTGCGCGGTTTCGATGAAGGCCATTTCGTTGCTGATGAGGTGGTCACTTGGGGCCACGAGGCAAACGGCATCTGGATTTTTTTGGGTTATGTGTCGGTTCGCCAAGGCAATACACGGCGCAGTATTTTTGGCCAAGGGCTCATGCAAAATCTGTGAGATATGCATGTCGGGGATATGTGATTGCACCAAGGGAACGTAATCTGTATTGGTAACCACATAGATATTTTCTTTGGGCACCATGTGGCAGAAGCGGTTGTAGGTTTGCTTGATGAGTGATTCACCGGTACCCATGATATCGATGAATTGTTTTGGGAAACTCTTTTTGCTTACGGGCCAGAATCGACTGCCGATCCCGCCTGCCATAATCAACACATAATGGTTCTTGTTTTGGCTCATAAAATACCTTCTCTGTAAAGGTCGTGCAAATGTACAACGCCAAAGTAAATACTCTGTTGTGTGACAAGGATTTGGGTGATTTTCTTCTCTTGCATGAGGGCTGCCACCTCTGTAGCCATGGCATTGGCATCGACGGTGATGGGGGATTTCCCCATGATTTGTTCTGCGGTAAGATGGCTGAAGGACTCATTATTTTCCAACATTCGTCGGATATCGCCATCGGTTACGATGCCAAGGATCTGGTTTTTTTCGTCAACCACGGCGGTGGCACCCAATCGATTCTGTGAGATGGTGAGGATAACCTCTTTCCAGGGGGAATTGGGCGATACGGATGGTTTGGCGTTTTGCTGAGCGATGCTGCCACATTGGAGGTATAATTTTTTTCCAAGGGCGCCGCCTGGGTGGTATTTGGAAAAGTCTTGACTGTTAAACCCTCGCATTTGAATGAGGGCAATGGCCAGTGCGTCGCCCATGAGCAATTGGGCGGTGGTACTGGTTGTTGGGGCGAGGTTGTTGGGACAAGCTTCTTGATCAATGGTGGTATTGAGGATGAAATCGGCTTGTTGCGCAAGTTGGCTTTGTAGGTTGCCTACGATGGCCACCAGGGTGTTGTTGTTGCGTTTGAGCAGGGGGGCAAGCGATTGAATTTCGGGGGTATTGCCACTGGTCGAAATGGCAAAGATGACGTCATGGGGTTGTATCATGCCCAAATCGCCGTGGATGGCATCTGCTGCGTGCATAAACAGGGCGGGCTGACCGGTGCTGTTCAGGGTTGCAACAATTTTTTGGGCGATGATGGCACTTTTTCCGATGCCGGTAAAAATGGCCCGACCTTTTTGTTGGAGGAGCAGTTCAACCACGGAGGCAAACTGATCGTTGATGTAAGCCGTGAGATTTTGCAGCGATTCAAGTTCGCGACGAATGGCTTCTTGACCGTAGGATTGGATCAGTGTTGCGGTGTTTTCGGGTGAAGACATGTGATTTTATTGCAAATTAACCGAAAATTATCTGTGCGGTTATAAAAATCACAATTCTGGGTGTGTGGTAGCGAATTTCTTTGTAACTTCACACAATGGTTCAGTCGTTCACTCAATCATTTATTCCCAAGGTAAATTAATTTATGCAAGCTGCGGCGGTTGCTCCAAGCATGGAGCCAAAGAAGGTGTTGAAGGAGTTCTTCGGTTTTGATGGTTTTAAAGGAAACCAAGAGGCCGTGGTTAACAGCATATTGGCAGGCGAAGATTGTTTTGTGATTATGCCTACGGGGGCGGGTAAATCGATGTGTTATCAATTGCCTGCGGTGATGATGGAGGGTACGGCCATTGTGATATCGCCGTTGATTGCGCTCATGAAAAACCAGGTAGACAATATCCGTGGTTTCGCGCAAAAGAGTTCGTTGGCGCATTTTTTAAATAGCTCTTTGACCAAATCGGAGCTGAATCAGGTGGTTGAGGATATGTTGAGCGGGGAGACGAAGTTGCTGTATGTGGCTCCTGAAACCCTGAAAAAAGATGAGACCATTGATTTGTTGAAGCAGGTGAAGATTTCATTTGTGGCGGTGGACGAGGCCCATTGTATTTCTGAATGGGGCCATGATTTTAGACCGGAATATCGCAGAATCAAGCAAATGGTGAAATCCATTGATGATGTACCGGTGATGGCTTTGACGGCCACGGCTACACCCAAGGTTCAACAAGACGTTCAGAAGAACTTGGGAATGATGTCGTCCAATCTATTTAAAAGTTCCTTCAACCGGGCCAATTTGTATTACCAGGTACGTCCGAAAGGCCGGAAAGACATCGTACACAAAGAGATCATATCGTTTATCAAGGCGAGACCGAATAAGAGTGGCATCGTGTATTGTTTGTCGCGCAAGAAAGTGGAAGAAATTGCGGAGATGCTGAACATGAATGGAATCAAGGCTTTGCCGTATCATGCGGGATTGGATTCTAAGGTTCGCGGACAACATCAGGATGCGTTTTTGATGGAGGATTGCAATGTAATTGTGGCCACCATTGCGTTTGGCATGGGAATCGATAAGCCAGACGTACGGTTTGTGATTCACTATGATGTTCCAAAGAGTTTGGAGGGATACTACCAGGAGACAGGTCGGGGCGGAAGAGACGGTCTGCAGGGCGATTGTTTGTTGTTTTACAATCCTTCTGACATCGAGAAGTTGGAGAAGTTCATGAAGGACAAGCCGGTGGCAGAGCAAGAAATCGGTAGTTTGTTGATAGCGGAGACGGCCGCTTTTGCGGAGAGTAGCCATTGCCGCAGGAAAATGTTGTTGCATTATTTCGGAGAATCTTTTGAGGAATCGAATTGCAATAAAATGTGTGACAACTGTGCTAATCCCAAACCCAAACAAGAAGTAACGCAGGAGTTGGTATCGATGTTAAAGGCCATTGCCAGTCTGAAGAGCGAGCTTGGGATGAATCATTTGGTCAATTATTTTGTTGGGAAACGCATCGATAGTATTCGGGATTATGGTCATGATTTGTTGTCGACCTTTGGCTTCGGCAAGGACAAAGACAAATTGTTTTGGAAGTCCCTCATGCGTTTGGCATTGGTGCACGGATACATCAACAAGAACATTGAGAAGTATGGATTGATGAGTTTGTCGGAGGAGGGTGAGGCCTATATTCAATCGCCAACGTATCACGAGATGGCGGTGGATGTGGAATTTGAAAATGTGAGTGACGAGGATTTTGAGAATTTCAAAGCGGAGAGTGTGTGCGACGAGGAATTGTTCAATCACTTGAAAGATTTGCGCAGGAAAGTTGCCAAAGAGTTATCGCTTCCACCGTATGTCATTTTCCAAGATCCCAGTTTGGAGGATATGGCTACGAAGTATCCCATGAATATTGAGGAGTTGGGAAACATCAATGGCGTAGGAAAAAACAAGGCTCAGAAATTTGGGGAGCCTTTTGTGGCCTATATCACAGAGTTTGTGAAAGAGCACCAAATTGAACGACCTCAGGATATCGTATTGAAAGGCAATTCAGAGCGTTCTGCCAAGCGGGTCAACATCATTTTAAACATCGATAAGAAGGTGGATCTGCCGGACATTGCCAAGCAGTTAGGCATCACGTTTGATGAGTTGTTGCATGAATTGGAGCAGATTGTGAATTCCGGAACCAAGTTGAATTTGCGGTATTTCTTGGATCAGTTTTTAGAGGAAGATTTACAAGCCGAAGTGTTGGCCTATTTTAAAACAACGGAGCAAGCGGATATCGATGCGGCGGTGGCTTATTTTGATGGTGATTTCAACCAGGAGGAATTGGAACTTATGCACATCCAATTCTTGAGCGATGTAGGCAATTGATTGGATCTTTGTGAAATGTGCGGTGGCTGTTGTTACTTTGTACCGTAACGCAAGTCATTATCATTGAGCACACAGCCATCTTTCGAAGCAATTTATAAAAAGTACAGACCGGCTTTGATGCAGTTTGCATATTCGATCACGCGGAACGTGGATGATGCGGAAGAGGTGGTAAATGACGTGTTTATTGCCATTTGGGAGCGACATCAAAACTTATTGGGGATTGACACGCTGAAGAGTTATTTATTCCGTGCGGTGAAGAATCGGAGTTTGAATCAGATCAAAAGAAATCGATTGCCTTTTGATGAAATGCGTGAGGAGATGCCGGTGCCAAGTAAGGATCACAATGCGTTGGATCACATGTTGGCCAAGGAATCGGGGGCAAAAATCAATGATTTGATTGATAAGTTACCCACCAAGTGCAAGCAGGTGTTTTTGTTTAGTCGGGTGCACGAATTGAGTTACAAAGAGATTGCCGAACTGATGGATATTTCGCCCAAGACGGTTGAGAATCAAATCGGACTTGCCCTGAAATTTTTAAAGGAGAATTTTTAAGCGGTTACCACCCGTTGGTAAATGTCTTCGTATTGAAGCAGAATGGTTTCAAGTTCGAAGTTGTGGGCTTGCGTCAAAGCATTTTTTCGGAACGTTTTCAGCATCTCTGGGTCTTTGAGCAGGGCAATGGCATTTTGGGCCATGCTATCTACATCTCCAACATCGGAGAGAAAACCGGTAACACCATGAATGTTTACTTCTGGAATACCGCCGGCATTGGAGCTGATGACAGGGACTTCACAGGCCATGGCTTCTAGGGCAGCCAAACCAAAACTTTCGGATTCAGAGGGCAGAATAAATAAATCACCGATGCTCAAGATTTCTTCGATGGCTTCTTGCTTACCCAAAAAGGTGACCCAATCGCAGGTGTTGTGTTCACGGCATACTTTTTCGATGTGAGAACGCTCTGGACCATCGCCGATGAGCAACAATTTTGCGGGAATTTCGCGGATGATTTGGCTGAAAACGGCCACGACGTCTTCAACGCGTTTCACTTTGCGGAAGTTTGAGGTATGGATGATGATTTTTTCCCCGTTGGGAGCGATCATTTGTTTGAAGTGCTCGCGGGGTTTTTTATTGAAGCGGTTGAAATCAATGAAGTTTGGAATTACATCGATTTCCCGTTTGATATCGAAATGCTGTAGTGTCTCTTCCTTGAGTTTGTTGGAAACTGCGGTTACGGCGTCTGATTGATTGATGCTCCAGCTTACTACGTGTTCATAGGTAACTTCACGACCTACCAGCGTGATGTCTGTTCCGTGAAGGGTGGTTACGACTGGTATTTCGATGCCGTGTTGTGCCAGGATTTGTTTGGCGAGCAATGCGGCTGAAGCGTGGGGAATGGCGTAATGAACATGCAGTACATCGAGGTGCGCTGACTGGACGATGTCTACCATTTTTCCCGCAAGGGCTGTTTCATACGGAGCATATTCAAACAGAGGGTACTTGGCGATGTTGACTTCGTGGTAGAAGACATTTTCGGAGAAAAAATCGAGACGTGC
>JBJTNN010000254.1:0-3368 GCA_046074125.1 Bacteroidota bacterium | reverse complement strand
CATGAATGCCGAAAAATTGATGCCCTTGTTTCAAAACGCCGGCCAAATGCCCACGCCTACCATATAATTTAAAGGAATATCCCAGCCCAAAAATCCAGCTGTTCTGCCAAGCCCTGGCCCCCGGCTTCAACAAATCCTTGTCGTAAATCGAAATCAACGTGTAGTTGATGTTTACATACTTGGAAATCTTCGCCACCAGCGCGAAATCAATGCGCGAATCCAAACTGGCCTCCTCCGCTACATAAGGCGCAAAACCCAAATAGTTGAACTTCATGGTCACCTTCTTCTTCGTGCCTAACTCCCGCTGTACCCCCATCTGAATTTGCACCCCCATCTGATTGTCCAAAAACTTCCCTTTGGGAACGCGCGCAATAACCTCCTCCTTTCGAATCTCGTACAACAACTGATTCAACACATACGTTTGCTTCAATGTAACATACCCCATCCGCACAAAAAATGTAGGCAAGGGCTTGTACTCCATCCCCAAAGCGAATTGCGTTTGACCCTGACTCAAAAAACTAGAATTTAAGGTCCCAACCTCTCTACCAATCAAATTCCGCGTGTACCTGTAACCCGGCAACATTTGGGTTTGGAAGTTCAACCCGCCAAAAATCGACATCCCCGGCTGGGCCGATACCGTATGCCCCAGCTTACTGTCCAAAAACACGTTGTCGATGTTCTTTTTGTTGACGCGATACTTAACCCCAAAATTGTCGTACTGCCTGGCCGAAACCACCCCCAAATTCACTTTAAAAATGTTGTCGAAACTGGTATTGGGACGCTTTACCTGCGCAAAAGCACTCATGAATCCGTTGGCTGTGATGTTGTTGAAGCCACCGCTCGACCAATTGGGCGAGGAGCCCGAGAACGACACCGTAGAGCCAAAATCGGCCCCATAGGTGAGAATGCGGTGAGAATTGGAGTCGCGGTGATACTGAAACTTCACGGGGTCTGCGTCCCCACCAACGGCGAAGACTTGCATTGGCAAAACCATACCAAACACCACGAGGAATAAAACCAGCCGCATTACAAGGGCAAATATCGCATCCACACAAGCAGAATCACCCCATCGATTGCAAGAGTTGTTCGGCTGCCTGCGCATTGTAAAAGAAATTGAACAGTTAGGCCGTGGGTGGCGTTTCTTCGTCGTCCTGCACGATAATCGTTTTCGCCTTATTCATGGCTTTCACCACCAGAAACAAAACAAACGCCACGATAAAAAAGTGCAACACGTTGGCAATCAACTTGCCATAATTGAAGGGACCAAAACGCAAATCATCGAGCTTCGCCCAGCCGCCGACCAATGCGATTAGCGGCATGATGAGGTCATTCACCAGGCTGTTGACAATGTTTTGAAACGCGGTACCGATGATCACGGCCACTGCCAAATCCACCACGTTTCCTCGGTTGACGAATTCCTGAAACTCTTTAATAATGCGCATAACCCAGGCAAATTAATGCCGAAAACCTTAGCCTTCCAAGCCCATTTTCGAAGAGGCACGTTTGCGTTCGTTCTCATCCAAGAAAATCTTCCGCAAGCGGATGTTCTCTGGAGTAACTTCTACGTATTCATCTTCTTGAATGTATTCCATGGCTTCTTCCAATGAAAACTCTCTCGGAGGCGCCAAAACTGCGTTATCGTCTTTCCCCGCTGCACGGAAGTTGGTCATTTGCTTGGCCGTACACAAGTTCACCACCAAATCACCTGGCTTGATGTGCTCACCCATGATTTGTCCGGTGTACACATCCACCCCTGGGTGAATGAAGAATGTACCGCGGTCTTTCAACTTATCCATACTGTAAGGTGTGGCGATGCCCTTTTCTTTGCTGATCAACACCCCGTTGATACGCATCGGCATGGGACCTTTCCAGGGCTCATACTCTTTCAAACGGTGGGCCATGATGGCTTCCCCTTGCGTAGCCGTCAACAAATTGTTTCTCAAACCAATCAGTCCGCGCGATGGAATATCGAATTCCAAACGAACCATATCGCCTTTGGGCATCATGCTGGTCATTTCGCCTTTGCGCTGACTTGCATATTCAATCACTTTTCCGCTGTGCTCCTCAGGCACATCTACCGTAAGCACTTCAATGGGTTCGAAGGTTTTCCCATCGATTTCCTTCAGGATTACGCGGGGCTGACCCAATTGCAATTCATAACCCTCTCTGCGCATGGTTTCCACCAACACACCCAAGTGAAGGATACCGCGACCAAAGACCAACCACTGATCGGCCGAGTTGGTTTCTTGCACGCGCAAGGCCAAGTTTTTCTCGGTTTCTTTCATCAGACGCTCTTTGATTTTTTGGCTGGTTACGAATTTGCCTTCTTTTCCGAAGAATGGACTGTTGTTGATGGTAAACAACATGCTCATGGTTGGCTCATCGATTTTCATGGTAGGCATGGCCTCAGGCGTTTCGAAATCAGCGATGGTATCCCCAATTTCAAAATTCTCGATGCCTGTGATGGCGCAGATATCGCCACATTCTACCGATTCCACTTTTCTGCGACCCAATCCATCAAAAATGAACAATTCTTTTACGCGAGACTTCTCAATTTTGCCATCGCGCTTCACCAAAGAAACAGGCATATTTTCTTTCAAACCGCCGCGGTGCAAACGTCCGATAGCAATCCTTCCAGTATAGTTGCTGTAATCCAAGCTGGTGATTTGCAATTGGGGCGTTCCTTCACGCACGATGGGCGCAGGCACCACTTCCAAGATGGTATCCATCAAGAAGGTCAAATCGGCCGTTGGGTTTTTGTAATCGGGACCGAACCAACCGTTTTTACCTGAACCGAACACGGTGGTAAAGTCGAGCTGATCTTCGTTGGCTCCCAAGTTGAAAAACAAATCAAAGATATCGTCGTGGGTTTTGTCGGGATCGCAGTTGGGCTTATCCACTTTGTTAATCACCACGATGGCTTTCTTGCCCAAAGAAAGGGCTTTTTGCAACACGAAACGGGTTTGGGGCATGGGACCTTCAAACGCATCCACCAGCAACAATACACCATCGGCCATGTTCAACACTCGCTCCACTTCTCCACCAAAATCGGCGTGACCGGGGGTATCGATGATGTTGATTTTGGTACCTTTCCATTGTACGCTCACGTTTTTGGCCAAAATGGTAATGCCGCGTTCGCGTTCCAAGTCGTTGTTATCAAGGATCAACTCCCCAATTTCTTGGTTTTCACGGAACAAACGAGCTTGGTGCAACATTTTGTCAACCAAGGTGGTTTTACCATGGTCAACGTGCGCAATGATGGCGATATTTCTGATGGGTGTAGACATTTATCTGTTAAAAAGTCCGCGAATTTCGGCATAATATTTCACAACTCCCTATCTACGTGGATTTTGTTTTTGTGAATTCCG
>JBJTNN010000253.1:0-10197 GCA_046074125.1 Bacteroidota bacterium | reverse complement strand
TCTGAATTTGTTGCTGACATGTTGCTCATAAAATCTCGCCAACAGATGAGCAACAAAATGAGTGCAAAACGTCAAAAATGACGAAAAATGACAGTTGGTCTAAAAACGCGAAAACCCTTGACTAGCAAGGGTTTCATTTATCTTTTGTTGTAGATGCTTATCGTTGATTTTCGGCGTTTATTTGCCGATACAAAACTTCGAGAAGATCGATCCAAGGATCTCTTCAACCCCGATCTCGCCCGTAATTCCAGATAACGCACGAATCCCCTCGCGCAAGTGGAAGGCCAGCAGATCGCCCGACAAACCCGAAGCCATCCCGTCTAATACCTGCTGCATCTCCGTAGCGCAATGATCCAACGACTCGGCGTGACGTACATTTGTCACCACCGTTTGGTCACCCACATCCGACAATCCCCCCAAAAAACGGGCTTCCAAAGCCAACCGCAGCGCCTGCACCGAAACCTTATCCCTGGCCGATACAAACCAAGGCGACTCCAACCCCATCTCCGCATTCAGATTCATCCACGACTTTCGGTCCAAATCCCCCAACAAATCCACCTTGTTGCAAACCACCCACACCCGCGATGTCTTTTGCTTCAGCATCATCAAATCCTGACGGGCATCCTCCACTGAACAACTGCCCACGTCTAACAAATACAGGGTAGCACCCGCCTTCTCTACATGAGAAAATGTGCGCGCAATACCCTCCTGCTCTATCACATCCGTGGCCTCCCTGATCCCCGCGGTGTCGATCAAACGCAACATAAATCCCTCAAAATTCAACTGCGCCTCTATGGCATCCCGCGTGGTCCCCGCGATGTCACTCACAATCGCGCGGTCCTCATTCAGCAACGCATTAAACAACGTGCTTTTCCCTGCATTCGGTCGGCCCGCCAATACCAATGCCAACCCCTTCTTGATCACATTTCCCAAAGCAAAGGAATCCCTTAAAGTCAACACCTCCGATTGAATCCGCTCCACCAACAACTTCAACTCGCCCCGCTCCGCAAACTCTACATCCTCCTCCGCGAAATCCAATTCCAATTCCACCAAACTGGTAAAATGCAACAATCGATCCCTCAAGGTGGCTATATCCTTCGAAAAGCCCCCTTTTAGCTGTTTTAAGGCCAAATCGTGCGCCATTCGATGCTCAGAGGCGATGAGGTCGGCCACGGCCTCCGCTTGCGCCAAATCGAGTTTGCCATTCAAAAACGCCCGCTGGGTAAATTCACCCGGTTCAGCCAAACGCGCCCCAAGCTCCATGTAAGCCCTCAGCACCCGAGATACGATGTACTCACTGCCGTGAACCGAAATCTCCACCGTGTCTTCCCCCGTGTAACTCCGCTTGCCCTGAAACAACGTAATCAACGCCTCGTCCATCACCCCATCGGCATCGTACATCGTACGCAAATGCGCCGTGTGTGAAGGTTGATCCCCCACCGGTTTCTTCAATAAAGCGTCGGTCATCGACCAAGCCCCACCGCCCGATACCCGCACAACGGCAATTGCGCCCACCCCGGCCGCCGTGGCCCGGGCTACTATGGTGTCTGAAGGTGCTTGAGATTTCATCGCTTGCCAATAATTCTGCCCGCAAAAATAAAGAAAGCCCCGCTGAACCTGCGGGGCTTTCTCTTGAAGTTCAATTTAGATTAAGGCTCCTTGCGAATAACGTTCACCGAACCATTTACCTTGTTCACATCTGGCTTACCCTTGAATTGGTAAGTCAACTGGTAGAAGTAGGTTCCCGATGGTACTTCCGGACCGTCGTTGTTCACACGACCATTCCACTGTACCTGAGGATCTTTGCTGATGAACACGCGCTCACCGTAGCGGTTGAAGATGCGGATTTCAAACAATGAATGACCCGCAATCGGCACACGGAATAAATCGTTCTTGCCATCCTCGTTTCCTGGTGTGAATACGTTGGCCAAGTAAATGAACTGGTTCACGTATACAGGCTTACAGATGGTGTCTTTACATCCCGTAGCGTTGGTTACTTCCAAGCAAACATAGAAGGTATCGGTACCGCTGTACGATGCGCTGACAATCTTATCGGTTGATTTGTTGTCAACAATCAAAGGCAATCCAGGACGCAAAGTGATGTCCTCCTGGTGATTAAAGCCCCAACGGAACTGTGTTCCATTCACGTCTTTGCGGGTGAAAGTGTAATCCGGCGTCTTCGTAGCATCAATATCGAAATCAGCAACCACAGAGTCTACCAAGAAGATTTGGTCGGCTACGTCGGTCGGACACCAAGGTCTAGGCCTGTTTGGATCGTAGTCGGCGAAATGCGACACCCTTATCTGGCCCTGCTGGGTAAATTTCCAAGCCAATCGCTTGTTCGAGGTTGTCACCGTATCGATCTGACCGGTACTCAAGTTGTGGAATTTCCACTTGTAAGACTTGAATACAGTGTCTGAATTGTCGATGAAGATGTTACTATCACCCAAACAAATCGCGGGTTTCAATACAAATCCTCTCACCGTATCTCTTGGCAATACCGTGATGATAAAGGCCTTTTGAGATGGGGTATCAGGGAAGGTAGCAGGACAGAATCTGCGCACGTTAGGAGGCAAGATCAATGAATCGTACTGCTCCAGGAACACATAGAACTTACCTGCTTTGTCGTAGCGATGCCACAAGAATTGATTTTTCTTGTTATCAATCTTACCATCACCGAAGAACCAAGTCCAGTCAGCAGAGGTAGAAGCACTATCGGTCAAGTTGGTGAATTGAATGCTATCACCCACACAAATAGTTACTTCATTTCCGCCTTTGGTGGTGAATTCAAACTTCGGACGTGGGCCAGGAATTTTGATCCAACGGCTAAAGGTATCCTCACAACCTTGATCGGTCTTCAGTTTGTATTGAACTTTAAACCAACCGTTGCGGGTGTATTTGTGTGCGATACGATCTGGCAATCCCGCCTTGTTAGAAGCATCACGCTTGTACAAGTTGTTGGCGCCATCACCCCAATCGATGAACCACTCTTTGATATAGTCACACTGCATCGGTGTAGGACCATTACAGTTTTTCATCGCCCATGAACATGGATCGTGCAAGAAGCTGCTATCGAAGAATTCAATGATTGAGTTACAAGAAGGCACCTGAACGTTCAAACCAAATTTCACATCCAAACGAGAGATGAACAATTTGCGCTCAACAGTATCCATACAGCCGGTACTATCACCCGCTACGTTGCGGAAGATGTACACACCTGAATCGTTTTTGTAGTAGGTAGCCAAGGCTCCACCACCACCCAAGTCAACCCATGGCAAGGCAGGTGTACCTACACCAGTACCGCCCCATGGCTGACCACCGAAGATGGTAACTGGCTTGCTCTTGTCGTCATCGGCTTTGTTCCAATCCCACTTGGTGAATGGCTCGCGGTTCTTCTTACCTTGGGCCGTTTCAGCCTGACGTACAGGATCTCTCCAGTAGTCCGTGTAATCCCATGTTCCGAAGTTGATCGGATCTGGGTGGAACATTTTGTACTTAGGCAACGCCTTCAACGTAGTGGCTTGGTCTTGACAAACAATACTGTCTGGCAATTCCAACTCCATCGCGAAACCAACCAATACTGGGAAGGCCGCAATATCATCACACTTACCGTTGCTAGAAGTCATCGCCAAACTCACGATGTGGTAACCATTCCACTTCGGCACAAATTTGTAGGCGCTGTAGGTTGTGTTACCCACTTTTTCAAAGTCTGTAGGACGAATCGTAGTATCGCGGTAGTTCAAAATCGTCATACTGTCCTTGTTGGGAATTACGTAGTAACGAATCAACTTACCGAAACCAGTGGTATCAATACAGCCGTATGCACCTGTGGCGGGCTGACCGATAACCCCTTTATTGTTCCAAATCATTTTGGCAATTTGAGGACCTGTCAATGAGAATGGGTCAAATCCACGCGCTTCAACACGCTCTTTGATTTTATCCCAAGCCGCAGATACGTCGGCACCAATTTCCCAAGCGCGAATCTCCGCAGTCAAGATGGTATCAGGACCTTTGAAGGTACGGGTTGGACCGTCGTTCCAGATGTCGGTACATGGAACTTGAACGGGATCTTCACCACCACGGGTTTGAATCACGTAGTTGTACAAACGGTTTTGGTTCTTTCCTGGCACCTTTTGGTAGCGGAAATAATCTTCTTGGATATAACGGCGCCATCCACGTGAGTAGGTAGGACAAGCGTTTCCAGTTTCAAATGACCAACGCAAAGATTTCAAATCGTCTGTGCGGGTTTTGTTGCCTGGGATAGGACGAACGATAACAGCATCGCCTTTACAAATTTTGCGGATACCCACAGCATTTGGCAATGGCGTCATCACCTCGAAGGCAGGATCGATCAAGGGGAAACAAGCAAATCTTCTGTACCACTGTGTATCGCTACAAATTGGACGATCAGGGGTTGGAGGAGAGAATGTTCCGGGCTTGCGCACACCGTTACCCACTACGATACCCACAGTAATACATCCACTAGGATCACAAACTTGCGATGCAGAGTATTGCTTAGAATAACGACTTGGTGGGTTACCTGCCAACTGGTAGCCAGGGAATGGAGGTCCAGGAGGACGGTTTCCAGGGCTCAAGCTACTCAAAGGCACCCATCCGTTGGGGTTACAAGTTGAATCAAAGTTGATAGAAACCGTAGAGAAAGTACATCCAGGTTTCAAATCGCTCAAGATGAAGGTTACACCGTATTGGGGGTTCTTAGCACCCAAACACTCGATAGACTCCTTCAACAAACCAGAACCTACACCACCGGCATTCGCATGAAGCATGGCCAACTGTTTGGTGGCTTCGCTCTCACACTTCATTGGGTGACAAGTATCTTTATGCAACAGTTTTACGTTGTTACACTGAGGAATTCTCGCATAATACAACTCACGGTAACGCTTGTAGTCAATGATGTAATCCGTGCCGTAGTTCAAACCATTGAATCGACCCATCTGCGACATCAACAACATTTTGATTTTGCGGGGCTTTTCACCTTTGGCCAAGCGAATCTTCAACAAGGGCAAGGGCAATGTATCCCGCTTGGTGTAAGCAGAGAAGTTATACATCACTGAATCGGTTTTGCTCACCAACTTGATGATGTCTTTGTTTTTGGCTTTTACAGTTTTGGGTCCTTTCGATAATAATCCATTAATGTAAACCGAATCATTGGCGCCCAAGTTGATAGAAATTGAATCCTCTACCAAACGCTCACCAGGTCCTTTCAACCACTTGTATGGAACATAGTGCTTGATGGCATTTACATATTTAGAATCTGCCGCGGTAGCTGAATCACCTGGATCGCGAGGGATAAACAAGATGGAATCTTCTACAATCCACAAGGTGTCAGATGCCCATACTTGGATCTTCTTACACAAACCTGTAGAAGTGATGAAAATCGCATCTTCCATCGGTGCGTTTTTGAAACGATCCAACAAAACCAAATCCCATGATTTGTAGTAGTGCGTTGGCAAGGTATCGTGTGAGTACTGACAGTTTACAAATACGTTTTTGTTTCGTGTTACATCGGTGGTACACTTCGGCGCATAGGTATCACTAAAATCCCACAAACGAACCGCACAAACGCGCTCACGCTTCAAGTAGTCGTTTCCACCACCAGGAGAAGCATTGCCCGCATACACAGACTTGGTTCCGTTTGAGTTCTTCTCGTTGCGCAAGGGCTTTTGCCATACCTGCTTGGGGGTACCGTTCGCATTCTTCTGGAATGTATGTCCCAAAGTTCCATTCCACTTGTAGAACGTACTGTCATCATCGGTGAAGTCGTAGTCGTTGTGGTAGAAAGTTGAGAAGTTTTTGAAGTGTACGGTATCCATTACATCCTTAGGACATTGGAATACTTCAAATTCCGCGATTCGGTTAAACGCCACTTCAATGGTAGACGCAGGTCCTAAGATAATGATGGTATCGAAGGCGGTCTTGTTACCACAAATTGGGTGACTATAGGTCAACTGAATCAAGAATGGACCGAGGCCAGAGAAACTGTGACTGGGCGACCATGTCTTGTTGTCAAAGTTCTGTGGTCCTGTGTTGGGGTCACCAAAATTCCACAACAAACCTGTAGCTCCTGATGGAATTTCGTCTACACCAAAATCAATTTTGGGATCGCTAATACAAGTAGAATCCTTGCTTGCCCAAATGGTCGCTTTCGACTTAAATACTGAGGCTGCTGCCTGAACGGTAAATGAATCTTTACAACCATCGATGGTTTCAATCACCACTTTTGAGTTGTAGGTACCCTGTCCGTAGAATGTCTTTTTGATGGTCGGTCCCCATTCCGTGCTGGTAGAACCGTCGCCCCAATACCAAGTAATTTTCTTAACTTGACTCTTGTCGATACGAGAAATGTTGTTGATCGTCGCGGTCACACTATCACAAGCCACCGGCTTGTTACTGGTGAAACGTGCACCAATCTTTTCACGAACCTTTACTGCACCCACCAATTTCATGGTGTCAATACAGCCGTATTCGTCTTCAACCTCCACGTACAAATCGAACATTCCTCCACGTTCGTCCTTCACTGAGAAACAGAAAGTTTGAGGCAGGGTAGGATTGGTGTATTCGAACAACTGTCCGTCACTCACCAAATATTTAATCTTGGTGATTTTACCGCCGTTACCACTCTTGGTACTGTCGGTGAAACAAAACAAGTTCTTTTCAAAACACTGCTCGTACAAGTTCTGCAATGTCAACTTGATTTTGGGAGATTCACGAACCACCAAGTTCAACGTAGAAGTACACTTCGTTCCGTTGATGGTAGTGATGTAAGTCACCACTTTGTTTCCCGCCGTTTTAAAAGCGTAGTTCAAGTTCTTCAGTCCGGTCTGTGTGTTTTCGTTGTTGAAGTTCCAATCATGGGTAGTACCCGTGCTAGAACCGTTGAAACTTACTGGCACACCAACGCAAGGAGACCCACTGTACTGAATTGTACACTGAGCCGCAGCGTCGCCGATGGACGTTAGCGTGGCTACGATCGCAACCACCGCACCCTTCATTATGTTCAATAAACCTTTCATTTTAGGCATTTTTTCTGTGTGTAATCGGTCAAAAATAGAAGATTTAGCCCGGTTTCCCAAGCCCACACCCCCATTTATTGACGTTTTCATGATGTTTTTCCTTAAAATTCTCATCGAAATTTTGTATATTAGGTGTAACTATCGAATTAATTTAATTTGTTTTCGGATATATTTCCATTCACTATCTCCGCTGTATTTATAAGCCAATATCACACGGTAAGTATCTTCTTTACACTCGCTTTCACTGCACATGCCCGTCCACCTCGACAAATAATCATTACTTCTGAAAACGGTTCTTTGCTTGGCATCCAATATGGTAATATCGTATTGCAACGGCTTGGGCATTTCTACAAAAAACACATCGTTGGTTCCATCGCCGTTGGGCGTGAAAACATCTGGCACAAACACCTCCGAAACCTCATTCGATGGTGAAACCGCCACATTGATGCGCTGGCTGTCGGCACACACCACTCCACTGCCAATTTCGCGGTGCCTGTTCACCAATTTCAGGGTGAAGCTCTTTCGCTGCGACACGTAATAAACGTGATTCACACGACTGTTCCCCGCATCCCCATGGCCAGTTACAGCACTCATCTCACCATCACCCCAGTGAATTTTTATATCGTGGAACGAGCCCACCAAATCCAAAGAAACCGAGCCACCCACATTTTCCGCAATCACAGGTCGCCAAGAGCCCATAGCCCCTGCACAAGGTTTCACCTTGTTTTCTGCCACCATCACCCGATTGTTTTTGGGCGCCACACTGTTCAACTCCACCGTTGTCGATGTCTTTTCATTGGTTGGACTGTCTTGGTTTAACACAGATCCAGAACCCGATGATACGTCAGCTACAGCCGCCTTATCCCCACTCACATCGCTTGATTGTAGCGCTTGTTCTGCCACCGTAGAACGTTCCTTATTTGATAAAGCTACACCCTCTTCAGCCATAGAACCGGCACCCGCTCCAACCTGTAAAACTTGGGCTTCAGGGGTTTGTACCGATTTACCTTCACTGTTTTTTTGCTCAGCGTCACCCAAGGCCAAAAACACAGAAACACCCACCACAACCGCCGTACCCAAAATGGCCCAAGGCGATTTCAACAACCCATTCCACCAGGTGCTCGAATGGGTTCCTGCATCTGCATGCGCTGAGGCATCCAACTGCTCCAAGCATTGCTCAAACACGCCGGACGGGGGCGACATCTGAGCGTCACTCAACCCTTGCTTAAATAGCTCGTCGATATGTTTCAGATCTTCACCCATTAGCTTCTTTCCACTTTGGCCTGCAACCATTTGCGAGCTTTGAACAACTGTGACTTGCTGGTATTCTCCGAAATCCCCAACACTTCACCAATCTCAGCATGAGAAAATCCCTCTATCGCATACATGTTAAACACAGCGCGATAGCCATCGGGCAGAGACGACACCAAACGCAACAAATCTTTGGTCTCCAAAGGTTGCGTGGCATTCACATCGCCCGCCAACTCATAAGCCTCATCCAAACTGCTCGCATATTTGGCCTTGTTTCTTTTGATTTGATCCAAACAAGTATTCACGGCGATACGCTTCACCCAACCCTCCAAGGATCCCTGGAAACGGAACTCATCCGACTTTTGGAAAAATTTCACCATGGTTTCTTGTAGCATATCTTTGGCCTCATCTGTTGCTCCCATGTATCGTACACAAATGGCATAAATCACTGGAGCAAATTGTTGGTACAGCGACTGCTGTGCCTTGCGATCTCCCGCCAAACACGCGCGCAACAACTCTTGTAACTTTGGCTCCGTTAGATTTGTCATTCTGTTTCAACATGACCCAGATTTAAACCCAAGATGACATTCGTCGCCCAAAGGTTGTCTGGCCCCCTAATTTTTTTTCGAGATTGCCTGAATCAATCCATAGGTTGCATCCATGAGCAATACTTTGGCATTCCCATTTCGTTCAACCCCGTACAAGGCCTTTTCCAAAACTGTGACCATCTGGCCAATCACGCCCTCTCCCAATTGCAACGTATTGAACTTGTTTACAAAGTCGAGCTCTGGGCCCTCCCAAAGTCCTTCCGAACCTGTATATGGCAACACCGCACAAGTGCGCAAGACTTGAATCCCATACAATAAAAACGATTTCACCCCTTCACGTCCCAACGATGCCGTATCATCGCTCCATTGAAAAGCCTCACCCATTTTTCGACGGAAGCAAAGGGTCATCCAATTTCGCCAGGCGTCTAAATGAGGATTCCCCGCCTCCTTGCCTAAGTCACGTGCCAACCGATAGTTGCCCTGAGCCACTTTGGCCAATCGCTGAGCATCATCGGCAGCTATGCCTTCACGGGTTTGCAACGCCAACGACAATGAAGCATCGTCAATGGGCGCCACCCTCACCAATTGCGTCCGCGAGAGAATGGTCCCTAAAATTGCATCCAAATCGCTGCCCACCAGCAAGAACAACGTCTGTTCCGGTGGTTCTTCCAAGCTTTTGAGGAGGATATTTCCTTCCTGGCCCAAGTATTCTGGCAACCAAATCAAGCACACCTTCATCTTGCCTTCGTAGGATTTGAGCGAGATGTTCTTGATGATGTTTCTCAATTCTTTGGTGGGAATGTTTCCCTGTTTATTTTCCGCATTGAGCTGCTGCATCCAATCCTCGTAATTCAAATAAGGATCTTCTTGCAAGGCTGTGCGCCATTGAGGGTATACATCCGAGCATTGCTCCATTTCTCCAGCCTTTTTGGGAAAAGGGAAACTAAAGTGAACATCTGGATGAATCAGGGCCGACACTTTTTTACAACTGCTGCACTCGCCGCAACTGTCTGTTTCTGAAGGTTGGTTGCAAAGTATGTACTGCACATAGGCAAGCGCCAAGGCCAAATTCCCGCTTCCTTCAGCGCCCAAAATCAATTGGGCATGAGGTATCCGTCCCACGCGAACGCCATGAATCATGCGCTCTTTGATGATTTCCTGTCCGATTACCTGTGCAAACCTCATAACGTATTCCTTAACCCCCGTTTTTTCAAATATCCGTACAACAACATCGACCCAACCACCACCAAAATGGCGATGAATTGGCTGTGGGAAAACAAGCCACCAAAAACAAAACCACGTTCACCATCACCGCGATATCCTTCTGTGATGTATCGGCCGATGCCATACACCAGTGCGTAAAC
>JBJTNN010000252.1:0-7857 GCA_046074125.1 Bacteroidota bacterium | reverse complement strand
TGATTTTCGTTTTTTTTGTCGGCCTGGATGTAATTCATGAGAACAGCGATATCTCCCTCTATCCTCGGAATGGGGTCGTAGATAGATTTTACCAGCATTTTTAGGTCCTCATAAAACTGTTGGGTTTCTGCTCGATTGGGCGATGCTTTGATGGCGATTTTGGTCTCATAAACCAGTCCCCAAGCCACTGCGCAACCATGAGAAATGGGTTGTTTAACATCGTGACTCCATGATTCCAATGCATGTCCAACTGTATGCCCCAAATTCAACAATTTGCGATCACCTTTTTCGGTAAAGTCTGACTCAACGATACGGGCTTTGAGTTTGATATTCCATTCGATCAGTCCAAGCCAAGCTTGTTGGTCTGAAGTGGCAGGGAGGGGCTTTATAACTTGCTGAAAGTGTTTGCCACCGGCGATGATGCCATGCTTTATCACTTCAGCCCATCCGCTCAATAGTTCTGGGTGCGACAAAGTACTTAGCCAGTGCGGCGACACGAAAACCTTTTCAGGCTGTTGAAACGTACCGATATAATTCTTGTGGTGGAGTAGGTTGATGCCATTTTTACCACCGACCGAAGCATCTACCATGGCCAACAGTGTGGTGGGGATATTCCAGAAGGCAATTCCTCGAAGGTAAGTGGCAGCGCAAAATCCGCCAACATCACACAGTGCACCGCCTCCTACATTGATGAGCAGCGCGTTTCGTAATGCCCCGGCAGATTGCAACCACAGGTAGATGGATTCACAGGTTGACAATGTTTTGGCATTTTCGCCATCGGGCACCACAAAGACATGGGAGGAAGGGATGTTGATTTCCGCCATTTCGATGAGCGACAAACACAGTGAATGGCTGTGATCGCTGCACAAAAAGTAAATGGGTGCTGCACCTGGACGTTTTTCCAATGCATCGGAAAGAGCCGTGGCGATATCCAGGCCTGTCCAAATCATGCTTTGATTTTTTCGTACCGCTGGCTGTTGGTTGGGTCCATATCGGACAGGAACTTGGCCATTGCCGTTTTTTCAGGCACGGTAGCGCCTTTATAGATCTCAACGAGTTCGGGCCATTTGGTTGAGAAGAAGGTCTTTTGTAGCAAGCTGTTTTGAAACAGTGTTTGAGATTCCTTCAAAGATTTAAGGATTTCTGTAATGTTTTTGCGGGCCTGCTCGGGATTTTCGGCAAACATGTCCATGCCGCGACGGTGGTAGTTGTAATTCAGCATACGCAACTCTTTGAAGCGGGGGTTGTTCAGGTTCTCTGCCAAATAAAATCGATTGCGAATGCCTTTTCCATCGGCCTGATTCCAGCCGGATTTGTTGGTCATCATGGCAACGATGCTTTGGGCTTTGGCGAAATACGCACTTCCACCAAGCTCACTGAAGCTGTCGAAATCCAATCCGATGGCTATGTTGACATAGTAAGCCAAGAGGGTGGTGAAGTCGTTCATGTTCATGTTTTCTTGGTATTCGAGGTTCTCAAATTCGCGATAAGTGAACGACACATCTTCGTCGTTAAATTGGAAGATGGTAGACTTGTAGGTAGAATTGAAGACGGGGCGGATCACCTGAAATTGCAGGGTGCCTTTGAATTCGGTGTTGTTGATGGCTGTGATCTCAATGAAAATGCTGATATCAATTTTCTCTTGCTGGGCGATGTTTTCGTCTGTCCATTTTCGGTTGTTAATGAATTGCTGGGCAGAAGTTTGCAGCGTATTGAGAATTTGTTTGTCGGTCACTTGCACCCTTGGCGCAACCACTTGAATGGTGGATTTTATTTCCTGAGCTTGACTTGTGGTTGGCAAAAAAACAATGAGTGCAGCTAGGAGGATATGAAATAAAGTGATGGTTTTGCGCATGGTTTAAGGTTGTGGTTTGTTGAGCCAATCGCCCAGAATTTGGAGCATGGTTGCAGCTACTTGGTTTTTCTGATTGGCCGGGATGTGGAATTGCTGTCCATCACGACAATACAGGGTTACTTCGTTGGTGTCAACGGCAAATCCAGCTTGTGGGTTTTTGAGTGTATTTAGAACGATGCAATCTAGGTTTTTCTTTTGGAGTTTCTGCTGGGCATGAAATTCCTCTTGCTCAGTTTCGAGGGCAAATCCGATACACACTTGGTTTGGCTTTCTCGACGCACTCAATGTTTTGAGGATGTCTGGATTTTTTTCCAGGGTAAGGGTTAGGGTATTGTCTGATTTTTTAATTTTTTCACTGGCCACTGTTGTGGGGTGATAGTCGGCGACTGCGGCAGCCATGATCAGTACATCGCATTGGGGGAATAGCTGTTCGCAAGTTTGTTGCATCGCTTTTGCCGTAAGCGCTTGATGGTTGTTGCTTTCCTTGGGGGGCGTTACGGACACGGAACCGTAGACGAGTTCTACTTCGGCACCGAGGGATAGTAATTGTTCGGCGATGGCAAATCCCATTTTGCCGCTGCTGTGGTTGCCGATGAATCGCACTGGGTCGATGGGTTCTTGTGTTCCGCCGGCTGTTACCAAAACACGCTTTCCAAAAAAGTAGTTGTTGGTAGGCGTGAGGTGGTTTGCCAGTGTTTGAGCGATGTTCTCAGGTTCTGCCATTCTGCCTTTTCCTTCCAAGCCGGAAGCCAACGAACCTTCTTCGGGGTCGATGAGGGTAACCCCACGATCCGCCAACGTTTGAATATTGGCTTGGGTTGAAGGGTGTGTCCACATGTCGAGGTCCATCGCTGGCGCAACAAATACGGGGCAGCGGGCCGACAGTATCACAGACATAAGGAGGTTGTCGCAGATGCCATGCGCGAGTTTGGCGATGGTGTTGGCACCTGCTGGGGCGATGATGATGAGGTCTGCCCACAGGCCCAGGTGGACATGGTTGTTCCATTCGCCTTGGTCGGATTTGAAAAATTGGGAGAGGGCCGGTCTTTCTGAGAGTACCGACAGGGTTTGCGGTGTTACGAAACTCTTGGCCGACTCAGTAAGCACTACTTGTACCTCTGCGCCTTCTTTTTTGAGGATGCGCACCAACTGTGGGATTTTATACGCGGCGATTCCGCCAGTAATCCCAATCAGGATTTTTTTTCTATTAAAGGGGCTTTTCCGGAGCATCGGGGATTCTCCAGTAGGTTTTTTCTTCGGCGAATTCCTGAGAAGCCAACAAGGTGGGCTTAGGCATGCGCTCATACATCATAGAAATTTCGATTTGCTCCCTGTTCTCTTGGATTTCCTCCAAGTTGTCAGAGTCGTTCAAAAACGGCTCCAAACGGTTGCGCAATTCTTCCTTTTGCTTCTCAGCGATTTGATTAGCACGTTTTGAGATGATAATGGTGCTCAAGTAAACGTTGCTAGTTTCGTTTTCTAAGTTGCGCAGATCACGGGTTTCTGCGTTGCGGGATATCGCGTTGCTCATATAATTGATTTGAGTTTTGTTATTTCTTTTTGAATTTTTTCTTTGGTGTCTTTGGCATCTTTGGCATGCTCGCCAGTTTGTTGATTTACGTAAAAGTAATCGTCGAGCAGGGCTTGTGCTTTTTCCAAGCGTTCGATGCGTTTGGATTCGATGCTATTCATGGCGTACAAAAATTGTGCCTTGTAAGCCACATATTCCAAACTCTCCTTTTGTGGGATGTCTGGGTACGTCTTGATCGCAATCACAGCAGCGGCACTGGCGGCCTTGTACTCCTGCATTTGGTAGTATTGCATCACTTGATCATACGCTTTGATATGGCGTTTTGCGCGCAAAGCATCGATGTGTTCGTTGCATTTGGCTACGTACTCAGATTCGGGGTAGTAGTTGATGAAGGTTTGCAGCGCCTCAATGACATCTGAAGTTTTACTTTGGTCTAGGTCTGGTTCTCCTACATACAACACATCGCAATACAGGGCCATGTAGGCACACTCGATCATGCGTGGACTGCGAGAGAAATTGTCGGTAAAGTCCTTGAAGAACATGCTCGCATATTCGTAGTCCTTCATGTTGAAGTACGCATAGGCCGTGCGGATGTAGACGTCTTCTAGACTGTCGAGGTTATTGCGATACGCTTCACGAAGTTGTTCATACAAGGGAACAGCACGGGAATAGTCTTTCTTGCTATCGAGCTCCAACGCCAGTTTGTACTTCGCTTGGTTGTCTTTCCCTTTGTAAATTTTCCCATACTCTCCGCAGGCCGTGAACGACAGGATGGCGATGAACAGAAGAATGTATTTACGGGCAACCAACATATGAACCCGCAAATATAAGCATTTACAAGCCTTTTTGCGCAAAAATCGACGTCAATTTTGGCTTGTTGGACGGAATCTTTGGGCTTCGCGAAATCTCTTGAAAACTTGTGCATACACAACGACGAAATTGCCCCAATTTTGAACCTTTATGGAAACTCTGAATACCGCTTCGTCCATGGCTACCATGGCAACCCAAATTCGTAGAGATGTGTTGAGGATGGTTCACGCTGTGTCGAGCGGACATCCCGGTGGATCTCTCGGCTGTGTTGATTATTTCACTGCGCTTCACTTTCACTTCATGAAGCACAAGGCCCAGCCTTTCAGCATGAACGGTCAAGGCGAGGATGTATTCTTCTTGAGCAACGGACATATTTCGCCCGTATACTACAGCACATTGGCGCGCAGTGGCTATTTCCCTGTGCCCGAATTGGCTACATTCAGAAAGCTCAATACCCGGTTACAAGGTCACCCCGCCACGCACGAGCACTTGCCTGGTATTCGTGTGGCTACGGGTTCTTTGGGACAGGGCTTGAGCGTGGCTGCAGGATTGGCTTTGCAGAAGAAAATCGACAAGGATCCTCACACGGTTTGGGTGGTGACAGGCGATGGTGAATTGCAAGAAGGTCAAATCTGGGAGGCTGTTATGTTTGCGGCACATCGCAAGCTCGACAACATGATTGTTGCCGTAGATTTCAACCAAAAGCAGATTGATGGTTCCACGGGTGATGTGATGGGTTTGACAGAATGGACATCGAAATTCTTGGCCTTTGGCTGGGCAGTGCTGGAAATGGATGGCAACAACTGGGATGAAATCATGACCGTGGTGCCTCAGGCGCAGAGCAAATTGGGTGGAGGAAAGCCCGTTGTGATCATCATGAAGACAGAAATGGGTCAGGGCGTTGACTTTATGATGGGCACCCATGCTTGGCACGGTAAAGCCCCTAACGACGAGCAATTGGCCAAAGCGTTGGCGCAGTTGCCCGAGACGGAGCACAAGGATTACTAAAATAGGTTCGATTGTTGCTGCAACGCTAACAAAAACAATTTCACGATGAAGAAAATTCTCATTCTTGCCACGCTCTTGATGTCGCTTTCGGTATCAGCGCAGGTGAAAAACGGGTATCCCGGACAAAAAACGAGAATTCTGTTTTTGTTGGATGGTAGCGGCAGCATGTTGACGGAAATGGGGAATTCCAACCGCTGGGCGGTGGCCGTTACCCTCATGAATAAAATGGTGGATACCCTCCGTTCGGTTGAGAATTTGGAGGTGGGCCTTCGCGTTTTCGGTCACACACAACCCAACGAAAAGAAGGACTGCAACGACACCAAATTGGAAGTGCCGTTTGCCCCGTTCAACCACAAACAGTTTGCGGCGCGATTGAAGTTAATCAAACCGCTGGGATATACTTCCATTGCTCAATCGTTGTTGGCCTGTGCCAAAGATTTTCCTGAGGATCCAACAGCGCGAAATATTATCATCATCATCACAGACGGTGTGGAGGAGTGCGGGGGAGATCCTTGTGCTATCAGTACCGCGCTGCAGCAAAAAGGGATCATTCTAAGACCTTTTGTGATTGGGTTGGGGACCGACAGTGAAACGTTTCGCAACGCATACTCTTGTGCTGGTCGATATTTCAATGCAGAAACACCCAATCAATTTCAGAAAATCATCGGTGTGGTGATCAACCAAGCGCTGAACAATACAACGGTTCAAATCAACTTGCTTGACAATCAAGGAATGCCCAGAGAAACGGACGTTCCGATGACCATTTTCGATGCGGATAATGGTCAGATGGTTGAAAATGTCATCCACACCATGAACGGCAAAGGGGTGCCCGATACCTTGTATTTGGATCCCGTTCGTCGATATCGGGTAGTGGCACATACCAAGCCCGTTGTGCAGTCAGACATCGTTGAAATCGTGCCGGGAAGACACAACGTAATCCCACTCAGTACGCCTCAGGGAAGTTTGTTGTTGAAAATGAATGGGATTACCAAGTATCCTCGATTGCAAGCCATCGTGCGGAAAGGCAACAACATGCAAACCATCAATGCCCAAGAGTTCAATACCACCGAAAAGTATATCGTGGGGGGCTATGATTTGGAGTTGTTGACCATCCCTCGGTTGAAGTTTAACAACATACAAATCAAACAGAATCAAACGTTTACCATTGAGATTCCCAGTCCGGGAACGCTGCAGCTGAGTTTGAGCAAGGATGTGAAGGGAGCGGTGTTTCAGCGGGTGGATAACAAACTGGAGTGGGTGATGGACCTCAATGGAAGCATTCCCAAGCAGTTGATCAATATGCAACCGGGAGAATACACTGTGGTGTATAGGGTGGCCGGAGAAACTCGGACGTTATACAGCAAAAACAAGGTGTTCAAGATAAATTCTGGCGCCGTAACACAATTAGGGATTTAAACCAATGAAATCATACGAAATACTAGGACAAAAAGATACCCGGAGCGGATTTGGCGCGGGTTTGCACGAGGCAGGAAAGCGCAACAGCAATGTGGTGGCTCTGTGTGCGGATCTCACGGGCTCATTGATGATGGATGCGTTCAAGGACGAATTTCCGGAACGTTTCATTCAAGCGGGGATCGCCGAGGCTAACATGATTGGGGTGTCGGCCGGATTGGCTACCGGTGGAAAGATTCCTTTCGCAGGAACTTTTGCCAATTTCGCCACAGGTCGTGTGTACGATCAGATCCGTCAGAGTGTTGCCTACAGCCACAAAAATGTTAAAATTTGTGCATCGCACGCTGGCCTCACCTTGGGAGAAGACGGTGCAACGCACCAAATTTTGGAAGACATTGGTTTGATGAAAATGTTGCCAGGCATGGTGGTGATCAACCCTTGTGATTACAACCAAACAAAAGCAGCCACCATGGCAATCGCCGAGTATGATGGACCTTGCTACTTGCGCTTTGGTCGTCCGAAATGGCCTGTGTTTATCCCTGAAGACATGCCCTTCGAAATTGGCAAAGCGTTGATGTTGAATGAAGGCAAGGATGTGACCATTTTTGCGACTGGACATATGGTTTGGAAGGCGATTGAAGCGGGACACATGCTGGCGGAAAAAGGCATAGATGCTGAGGTGGTGAACATTCACACAATCAAACCGTTGGACCGAGATGCCATTTTGGCTTCGGCCAAGAAAACAGGTTGTGTTGTAACCGCTGAAGAGCACCAAATGAATGGTGGTTTGGGCGATAGCATCGCACAATTGTTGTCGCGCGAGTTGCCAACCCCCATGGAATTTGTGGCGGTAGATGATTCTTTTGGCGAGAGCGGAACACCGGACCAATTGCTGGAGAAATACGGATTAACGGCCACGGCGATTGCGGATGCAGCTGTTAGGGCGATGTCGAGAAATGCATAAAACTTACACAAAATAGGCGGGTTTGGATTCGAGAGAATCGGGCTTGTCGTTGTATCTTTGGGGGCCCCGCGCAGCGGGGCCTCCTTGCTTATACCCCCTGTTGGTTTTGTGTTGATTTATATCGCACAATCCCAGGTGCTACTGAGGCAGGAGGTTGAGTGAAATGCGATGAATACGAGAGAAATCCTGGGGGCCTGTACCCAAATCCAACCCATGCAAGCACTGGCGGCCGAGGCGGAGCACGCGGCCGCACCCATACACCTGCAAGGTCTGGCG
>JBJTNN010000251.1:0-8632 GCA_046074125.1 Bacteroidota bacterium | reverse complement strand
CTTCGAATTCCCTGGCCATGGTGACCTCCCGATAAAAAGCTGCCCTTTGCAGGTGGGGCGGCAATCAACGCGCGGGTAGCGCGCCGGTCATTTCCGGAGCTTTGCGATTCCGTGGTGGGCAGCCAGATGCCCTAGCCCTTTTCCTCCTTTCGTTGCTGTCCCCTTTTCCGCCCTCGCCCCCCCCCCCCGCCACTTTGTGAGTGGTGTGTAGTTTGTAAATGTCCTCCCAGTCAGTAACCGCCAGGCCCTTGAATCCCAATTCTTCACGCAACAACTTGGTTAAAATATCGTGGTTTACATGCACCGGAGTGCCGTTCAATTCCCCAGAATTGATCATCACCGTTAACGCACCTTCTGCAATGGCCGTTTGGAAAGTAGGCAAATAATATTCCCGCAACTCGCGCTCAGGAATCCATGCTGGTGTGCGGTCTTTGCCGCTCAAGGGGTAACTGTATCCTAAAAAGTGCTTCATGCATGCGGCTACATGTCGGCCATCAATGACGTCGACATCGCCCCTGCCTTGGTATCCGCGAATGCTAGCCCTGGCCATGCTTTTTGCTAAAAAAACATCCTCCCCATAGGTTTCGAAAAAACGCGACCACAGAGGCTGTCGGCCCAAATCCAATACCGGAGAGAAGTTCCAGGGAATACCCGAAATCCTGCATTCCAAAGCCGTAATCTCCGCTGCTTTCAAAATTAAATCAGGGTTCCAAGTGGCGGCCTGACCAATTTGCTGTGGAAACATCGTGCCACCCACAGTGTAATTTACCCCATGAATCGCATCGATCCCAAATAAAATGGGAATTTGCGTGCTCGACCAAGTCTCTTCGGCCGAGGCAATGCCGCTGTGTATTGTTCTCCAACGACCCAATGCGATGGTGCCCGAACCGCAGCCAACATTCAAAACCGACCCAATGTGGTACTTTTCGATGGCTTCACGCAACTTGGTTTGGTCCAAGGTCTGGGGCTGCTGCAGTCCGCAAGGACTTCCAACCGCAATTACACCCAAATCAATTTGCGTCATTTGTCCAACTTTCTGCTCCAAACTCAATCTACCAACTACTTCATCAATGGCCATGTCCAATGTGAATTCAGCCGGGACCGCAATTTTGGGGGTGCTGTTGACCGCTTTTTGTGTCTGGGCGATGCCAGCGCGAGGAATACTCAAAGAAAAAACAGCCATCAAGCATGGCAGCAATGGAAAGTGGCGATGAATCGTCAATTGTATCATGAAAAAATTCTTGTTAAGGGTGTGGGGTATCGCATCGAAGGGGTGGGGTATCGCATCGAAAAAGATACGGTTGGGTTAAAGGTCGAATGCAAACCCTGTGTTGATGAGGTTGCTGTACCGTTTGGCGTTGTACTTATACAATTTTGCAGGACGGTGGGTTACGCTGGTTTGTTTTAAACCCGTATCGGTGATAAAATCCATCGATAGGATTTTCTTTCTAAAATTCCTGACGTCGAATTCGGTCTCCAAGATTGATTCGTACAAACTTTGCAATTCTGTGAGGGTAAAATGCTTGGGCAACAATTCAAATCCGATGGGTTGGCGACGGATTTTGCTTTTGAGCTGCTCTTTTGCATAAGCCAAGATATCATTGTGGTCAAACGGCAATTCTGGAATTTCACCAATGGGAAACCATGCTGCTTCTTCTGCCCATGAGGAAGGATGCAAATGGTAGTCTTCAATTTTGATGAGGGCGAAATAGGCCACGGTGAATACGCGACCGTAAGGATGTCGGTCTACCTTGCCAAAAGTGTGGATCTGCTCCATGTAGATTTCCTCCAAGCCCGTTAGGTCTTGCAAGACTTTCTCCGCTGAATCAATCAAATTGGTGTCGAGACTGATCAAATCCCCGGGCAAAGCCCAGCAGTTTCGATACGGATCCGCACCGCGATAAATCAGCAATACTTTGAGGCCAGTGTGGTCAAACCCGAAAACTACGTTGTCTACCGAAACCGCTGCTTTAAAATAAGATTCAAATTTTTCGTCCATCCGTATTCCTTTTCTTCCGCTGAAGGCGAATATATTGTAAAAAGTACAATAATTAAAAGCCTGCGGAAAAAAATCCTCGGGATGCTAAGATTTGTTACTCAAAGTTCAACCATTTGCCTGATTTTTCCACGGATCCTGAAGTGGACTGCGCTTTGATTTTGTAGGTGTAAATGCCTTGGGCGATGCCTGTGGAAGGAACGCCCTCGTTGCTTTGGCTGCGGTAGATGCATTTACCTTGTACATCGAATACTTCCAACTCAACAAGTTGCCAAGTGTTGGATACCATGACCAAGCGCGAGGTGATTTTGGCTTCGCGATCGAACTGGGTGAGGCCTGAAACGTCCCAAACCGAAACCGTACGGGTGAATTCACCGTAGCAGCCATTGTTGTGGAAACTCCGTGCAGATACCTTGTAATTGGCTACTTTGTTATCGAACGACCAAGTAATGGGGTCTAGTTGCGAGGTGTCTGCTGCGTTTCCTGTACCAAAATACCACCATACTTTTGGTGAGTTGGTATTGGCCGTGAACGTAAACGATGTGCGTGGGAGTCTCACCACTGTGTCGGGACTGACGCTGTAACTGATGGGCAGGGTATCTTGGATGCGCAGGTTGATGTTTCCATCGGCATAGCAATATTTGGGAGATTCTATACGAATTGTGGCTTTACCCACCGCTACACGGGGCGTGAAAACACTGCTGTTTTGGTCTAAGATTTTTTGCACCGCAGCACTGGGATTGGTGTTGCCGTTGAATGCGATGAGCTTTACACTGTAAATGGTGTCGCTGAGTTCTCCCGATGAAATTTTCAATTGATCGCGAAGTCGCAGTGCAACATCGTTCGGACAAAATAGGGTGTCGCCGGTGTACTTGAATTTGGTTTGTGCTTTGGAAATGATGGTGGTGGTGTCACAAGCCCTGCATCCTAGGTTTGAATCAACCGCACAGGCCTGCAATTTGTAATTGCCTACGGCAATGGAGTCGAAATGGGTCACCAAATAAGTCGCGGTCCTGCCACCTACGGTGGCAGTCATCAACTGGGCGATGGATTTTGATGGCATGCCAATGATTTTCCACTCGTATGGCAACGCATTTTTTGCGGGCTTGTCAACGGCGTCTTCCGGGTAAAAGGCAGAATCCCCAGAGCAGACGATTTTGGTGGTAGCCAAATCGAATTGCGGACGGTAAATAACATCAATGGTATTGGTATCATAACTTACACAACCCATCGTATCGTAGGCCGCCACCAGGGTGAGAACGATCTTGTCTACCCCTTTGATGGCCGCAGGTGAACGCAGCTTGTAGTAGTTAGGGCCAATGCTATCGAGGTATTTGCCATTCAGACAGCGGATGTTGGTTTTAGGTCCGCCATCCAACATGTCTTTGCTCATGGGATCAATCAATTTCAACGGAGGATCGGAAGCGCAAACCGGTGCCAATGGTGAGTGTTTCCACTGAAGAGGGTCGGTGAAAAGCTGGGTGATATTCAACTGTTGTGCTTCCGTACAGCCTTGGGCGTCAGTAATGAACAGCAAAATGGCTGTGTCTTTGTTGGTTTTTACCGTGATGTTTTTGCCGCTTCCAACCAATGCCAGGGTTGAGGTGGGGATGTCGCGGGGAGTTTGGTTCTGTTTGGCGATATCGAAGTTCAATCCATACCAGCGGTACTGCAACGTGCCTTTGCGGGCAGTGACATTTTGTGGCTCTAAGTACAAGGAACCATTGGGACAATTGAGTGTATCGGCAAAGGGTTTTTGCGATCCCAATTGGAAATTGATGACGGTATCTACGATGCTGATGGTGGTATCCCAAGACCTTAAACAGCCCCCTTCGTTGGAGAACAAGGCCAAAATTTTGTATTTACCTGTTCCGTTGAGTCGCAAACTATCACTCACGCGATTGGATGTTCCCACCGTGCTACCGGCGGCATCCAATACTTGCCAGCTGACCTTTGGTGCGCTTCCACCCGAGAAGTTTTTCACGTTGAGGGTGAGTTTGTTGCAGCCTTTGTAGGCGATTTGTGGGGTGCCAGAAGTTTGAGGATAAACCTTGACGATGAGGTTGTAGGTGGTTGACAGGGGTTCGCTGCAATGCAGGTCCACCACTTTGATGGGGAATACATAACCCTCGGCGAAGGTATCGGCCAGTGTGGGGGTCCAATTGAATTCCAAACTGCGCTTATTTTTGGCGGAGCTGTATACCTTTATGGAAGCCCCGCGGTAGGTGGGCGGCACAATGACTTGAAGGCTGTCTGTACCCGATTGAAAGGGGGCTACTACGTCGTCGAAGTCCACAAATTTTTGCTTTAATGTGGTGCCGACACACACTTTGATGACACTTTTTTGGGTAAGCAGGGCTTTGGGAGATTCATTGTCGCCTTTTGGGTCAACCACCACGGCGGCCATTTCACGCTGGTGTTCTGCAATGAGGGTGTATTTTCCGTTTTTGTTGATGCGATATTCTTTCACTTTCACGGTAGCCATGCCGATTTCGCCATCCACGCTGGGCGTGAATATAAAAACACCGTCGGCGGTGTCGAAGTAGGTGCCACGAACCGGGTTGGTTTTGGTGTTGGCGCTGCACAGGGTGGTTCCTGCACAGGTGGGTGTAAAGGGGTGACTTAAGTCTTTTGTGGGCGTGTTAACGCAGGTTTTGCCTTTGTAGGGCAGATCCCAATTCGAGGGTGAGAGTTCGTAGCGAATCACATCTCTTTCTGCCGTATCGGAAAGACCTTGGTTGAAGATGGTGGTGCGATCGAGTTGTACTATTCTTAATGGATCAAACATCCGCGCGGGGGGTGTATTGGTGGTTTTTGCGCAATTCGCGAGGTTTTCTAAATACAGGGTGGTTGCAGAATAAGCATCCGAATTGTAACATGGCAACACTGTAGGATACCAATATCCATAAACCGCGAAGGTGATGTTTTTGCAAGTGCTGCCGGAAAGAATGTTTTTGAAAATGGAACTGTCAAGGTCGGCTGTGCACTTATAAATATGTTCTTTAAAAAGATAGCTTTTGTTACAGTCTACCGCCGTGGAGCATTTGGGTCCAATCGCCGCACTAGATACCAACGAGGCGGTTAAAGAAACCGTTCCACAAGCCGCGCTTTTGCCCCCATAGGCGACCACAAAAACAGAAGACGGCGCTGAAATTGCTGCACCACACATTCTGTAGGCACGATAGCTAATTTCATATTTGTTCTTTGTGATATGTGTGGCCCACACTTCACTTCCAAATGTATAATGAGACGCTTTTAAGGGTGATGCAAATAACCCGAAGAAAATCAGGAAAATGTATAGGGAAAAAGTGTTGAGTGAGTAGCGTTTTTGCATGGGATGAAATTGAATCATATTGACACAGTTTTTTTTGGTTTTGTTGTACGCAAACTGGCAAGAAAGATAGGTTAGATTGACCAATTTTCAGCGGTTGCGTTGTATAGATGACGCTGCAAAAGCCAATGGTTGCACTCTTTGAATTTTGTATCTTTGTAAAAATTTAAAAATCTACGATTATGCCATACCCAGAAATGCTTGTAGCACCCATGCGTGCAGAATTGACAAACGGCGGTTTTACCGAATTGAAATCAGCAGAAGACGTTGTTGCTTTCATGGAAGGCAATGAGGATACCACCCTGGTCATGGTGAATTCTGTTTGCGGTTGTGCGGCAGGTTCTGCCCGCCCAGGTGTATTGAAGTCGCTGTCAGGCGATAAAAAGCCATCGAAAATGGTGACGGTTTTTGCAGGACAAGATTTGGATGCCGTAGCGAAAATTCGCGAATACATGGCGCCTTACCCTCCGTCATCACCCGCTGTGGCCTTGTTCAAAGGTGGTGAGGTGGTTCATATGGTGGAGCGACATATGATCGAAGGTCGTACCGCGGATATGGTGGCCGACAACCTTCAGGGCGCTTACGCAACCCACTGCTAGTCTATGACGTCGGCTTTGACTGCCAATCAATTATCGCCCATGTTGGATGCGGTTGAGGTATTGTGCGCCGAGGTGGGTGCGTTCCAAATGCAGCATTGGCAATCGGTGAAGTCTCAGGATATTGTCGACAAAGGACTCAACCAGCTGGTGAGTTTTGTGGACAAAGAATCCGAACAGCGACTGATGGATGGACTGGCGCAAATTCTGCCAGGGTCTAGTTTTATTGGGGAGGAATTTCATCCCGATTCTTCGTTGGGTGAAAATCCCACCTGGATCATTGATCCTTTGGATGGGACCACAAATTTTTTGCATGGATTGCCAGTTTTTGCGGTGAGTGTAGCTTTGTGGGATTCTGGTGATACCCAATTGGGGGTGGTTCATGCTCCTGCTTTGAGTGAAACGTTTACGGCGTTCCGCGGTGGGGGTGCTTTTTTGAATGGGAAGTCGCTTCGTTTGGAGGGTCAAGTAGCCTTGGCCGACTCTCTCATTGCCACCGGATTTCCGTACTACGATTTTGCCAAAATGGAGCCTTATTTGTCGTTGCTGTCCGATTTGATGCGGAGCACCCACGGATTGCGCAGGATGGGCTCGGCGGCCATTGACTTGGCCTATACAGCTGCCGGTCGGTTTGAAGCTTTCTACGAAATGGGATTGGCCCCTTGGGATGTGGCCGCCGGAGCCCTTCTGGTGGAGGAGGCGGGAGGCTTTGTTTCCAATTTTTCAGGGGGGGCTCAGGTTCTATTTCAGCGAGAGATCATTGCATCGCACCCGGCCCTGGCGAAAGAATTCTTACAGCGAGTGTCAGATAAATTGGGCTAAACCAAAATCGGGGTTGTACAACCCATAAATCGGGCCTAATTTGCGACCACGGCTTTGGACTTGGTTTTGTCAATAGGGAAAGGAATGTGGTATGGCTTTTTGATAGGCCTGCTCAGTTTTGGTCCTTCCTTTTTTACATTGATACACACCGGCATTCAGGGCGGCAAGAAGCAAGGCATGCAAGTGGCTTTGGGGATTTTCTTGAGTGAAATGTTTGTGGCTTTGCTTTGTTTTTTTGGCTTGAGTCGTTATTTCACCACACCTACCTTCCAACTCATTTTTACAGGGCTTGCTGCGGCTACTATTTTATACTTGGGTTTGCAATCGGCATTCACCAAGCACCATAAATTGCCCGAAATTAAAGTGAGTGCATCGGCTTCGGTGTACCGCGGTTTTTTCATGAACATCATCAACCCATTTGTGATGTTGTTGTGGGTGAGTGTGATAGCCACGTTGAGTGTGGGAGGTGAAGCCCATACTGAAGCAGGTCGCACCCTTATTTTGGTAGAATTGATTACAATTTTGTGCACTTTGTTGGCTTTGGATTTGGGCAAGGTGTATCTGAGTGATTATATCGGAAAGAAACTCAGCGAGCGTGTATATCAGCTGGTGAACCGTTATTTTGGCGCTATTTTATCGGCCATCGGTTTGTATTTCGCCTATCATTTTGTAGTCTTGCTGCACGCTTGGTATGTTGCTCCTGTCGGTCATTAACATCAACTGGCTCCTAAACGGGGTGTTGGCACTGATCATGTTTGGATTGGGTCTTTCGCTCAAAAAGGAAGATTTTCAAGCCCTTTTTGATCAGCCCAAGTCATTGGCGATCGGGTTGTTCGCGCAAATGGTGTTGCTGCCGATGTTGGCTGCCGCGATGGTGTATTCTTCGTCTTTGTCTCCGGAGTGGAAAGTGGGCATCATGATTTTGAGCGTTTGTCCGGGCGGAATCACTTCCAATCTTGTCAGTTATTTTGTGAAGGGCAATGTGGCCTTGGCCGTGTCGCTCACAGTGTCCAATGCGCTGTTGTCGCTCTTGTCGATTCCTTTGATGGTGAATTTTTTCTTATCACATTTCATGAATCAAGGCGATCAGTCGGTGTCGTTGCCGTTTTGGAATACCCTGTTAGAAATTTTTGCGGTGACAATCATTCCCGCTTGGCTGGGTATGGCAGCGCGATTGCGGTTAGGCAAAAAGGTGGTGGGCGTAAGCAAATGGCTAAATGTGGTTTTGCCCTTGTTGTTGCTCATGGTTTTTGGTTTTAAATTCATTGCAGGCCCTGATCAAGGCGGTACGGCAATGTCGGGCAGTGACATCCTCACCCTTACCCCTTACGTGATTGCCCTCAATGTACTTTCGATGTTGCTGGGGTTTGCGGTGGGAATTCCCTTTGCATTGAGTTATAGAAATCGCATCACCATTGCCATTGAGGTGGGACTTCACAATACGGCTTTGGCATTGCTCATAGCGGGCGATAAACTACAAAATCCTTTGATGGAAAAGCCCGCATTGGTTTATGCGATGTACAGTGTGGTTGTGACCTTTACTGTGGGCTATCTATTGGTGTTGTTCCGCGAAAAAGTGCTGAAAAAAAGCCTCGACCTCGGCCAGAATGCTTGATGGGACCAACTCATGAATGGATTCATGGTTGGCTAGTTTGTCGCGAATTTCAGTGGCTGAAATATGCAACAGGGGGGCATCGTGCCATGTTGCCCCAAAGGGCATTGGGTCTTGGGGTTTGTTGTAACCGGGGCGGGCATAGACGAAAAGCGGACAAATTTCGGCCAGTTCTTCGGCGTGGTTCCACTTGTGAAAATGCAAGAGGTTATCGGCACCCATGATCAATGAAAATTGGTGTTCTGGATGCAGCGACTCAAGGTGTTTCACTGTTC
>JBJTNN010000250.1:0-4738 GCA_046074125.1 Bacteroidota bacterium | reverse complement strand
GTTACGGATGACCGTTTGTATGGCTAACTTGGCCGCCGCAATCGGGGTCTTCAATTCATGGGTTACCGCCATCATGAAGTTGGTCTTTTGTTGATTGAAACGGATGATTTTCTCCAAGTAGTAATACATCAAACCAATGATAATCAATGTGATGAGTCCGACAGTTACGCCTTCGCCAAGCCAAGCCATTTGCTTGCTATTGAGTCTTTGGTTGATTCGTTCAATTGTGGCCTTCGGTGTGCTGAAAACGACCTTGATAACCATCGAATCCGCCGTAATTGGGGTAGCCTCTAATTGAAGGTCCAATTGATAATATTTAGCACATATTTCAGCACTTTTTTTAGTACTATTGAAATCTGTAGTTTTTATTTTATAACTAAAAAAATCTGTCGTTTTTTGTGGATTAATTCCCGAATTTTCTGATTGGAATTTTTGGTAGCACAACAGTTTTTTGTTTTCGAGCAACTCCAACTGTAACTCCGATTCCGCCACACTGTATTTCAGCAGAGAATAAGTCCACCAGCCCAAGGCGGCAGTCATATACAACGCGATAAAAATCGCAATGCCAGTGAGTAATCGTCTTTGTTTCATGGGTGTTAAGGAAATTTTGAAATTCCCAGATTCAAAGGTCGCAAAATTCAGTTGAACATGATAACTTGCCGTAGATTAGTTTCGATGAAAGACAGCCAAATTGCCCACGCGATAAGTCAATTAGCCAATAAGTTAAGGGGTGTTGAATTTTTATTCTCATCCCAGGAAGTATCAGAATATGGGTCGGATTACACAGAAGATTTGTATTTCCCACCAACGGCCGTCTGTTTCCCAACCACCACGCATGAGGTGTCGTTGGTCATGAAGTTTTGTTTCGATCACAACATTTCAGTGTTTACCCGCGGAGCGGGAACGGGCCTATCAGGCGCCTGTCTCCCAGTTTCAGAAGGATTGGTATTGAGTACAAAAAAACTAAATCGAATCGTGAACATTGATACCCAAAACCTCACCGCCACCGTAGAGAGTGGGGTGGTAAACGCCCATTTAAAAGAAGCCGTGGAATCTGTGGGGTTGTATTACCCTCCCGATCCAGCTTCTCAGGGTAGTTGCAGCATTGGGGGTAATTTGGCACATGGTGCTGGAGGACCAAGGGCGGTGAAATATGGCATAACCCGCGATTATGTCTTGAACTTGGAGGTTGTGTTGCCCAACGGACAGGTCATTTGGACCGGTGCCAACACGCTCAAGAATTCAACCGGGTTTTCGCTCACTCACCTGATGGTGGGCTCTGAGGGTATGTTGGGAATCATCACCCAAGCGGTTTTGAAACTTATACCCAAACCCACGCAAGAATTGCTCATGGTTGCCGCATTTGCGGATTTGTCGGACTGTGCTCGAGCGGTCAATCAAGTCTTACTTTCCAAATACAAACCCTGCGCCATCGAGCTAATGGAAAAATCGGGGGTAGAAATTTCCATGTCAGCCACCCAAACGGCATTTCCAACACACCCTTCCGCGGAAGCATACTTATTGTTTGCATTTGATGGATTTGAAGGGGAGGATTTGTTTGCGCAAGCCGAAGGGATTTTCGGAATTTTGGATACCCACAATGCCCTAGATATATTGCCATCGCCCAACGCCGATACAAGTGCTGCTTGGTGGAAGGTGAGAAGGGCCATTGGTGAAACGGTCAAACAAGTATCTCCCTACAAAGAAGAAGATACGGTGGTGCCCAGGTCCGCCATGCCAGGATTGCTGAAAAAAGTCAAAGAAATCGGTGATCAGTATGGGTTTCAATCGGTTTGTTACGGACATGCAGGCGATGGGAATTTGCATGTGAATATCCTGAAAAATGACCTTTCAGAAGATTATTGGCATCATGAGATACCCAAAGCGATATCAGAAATTTTCGAATATTGTAAGTTAGTGGGAGGTACCATCAGCGGGGAACACGGCATAGGTTTGGTTCAAGCACCATATTTACCCATTGTAATGGGCGATGCGCATTTTCAGTTGTTTCGCGGCATCAAAGAAACCTTTGACCCCAAAAGAATACTCAATCCCGGTAAATGGCTCGGTTAAATTTCGTTTAAATCACGAATCACTGCCGTTGAAAAAGCGATGGGCTTGTCGGAAAACAACGCCTTTGTCTTCGCCCAAGTCGTGGCAAACAATGGGGAATGTCGATAAGAATTCAAAGCCTCCTCACTCTCCCAAAGGCTGTAGGTAGACAATTGATGGGGTTTGTCGGAAGTTTGTAACAATTTCAGGCCACAACAGCCAGGGAATGCCCGAATTTTGTCTTTGGACTCATCAAAAATTTGAATAAAATCAGCCACACAATCGGGCCGGAAAGTCATTATCACTAGTCGATTGATCATTCTTTGAATTGTAATACCACGGGTTTGTCCTCATTCAACGACAAATACTGTGCGGCGGATCCCGCGTTGACCGCAATTTGAAGAATATCGCCATGACCAAACATGCACAATTCCATGCCCTCTGGGACGTCGTTGTAAGATCGACTCAGGTGATTAATCTCCATGGTGCTATTCAGGAGCAATCGAAACGCGCGACCTTGTCCCACTTCTTCAAAGGTGCTGCGATTGATGTTTAAATAAGCGTTTCCGTAGTAATCGTTGTAAATCACGGTTAATCGCATCATCCCGTTGGAGAGGGTTGGCTGTGGGGGTGCGGACCGAATCATCATCTCTTTGCGGGGGAATCCGGCCTGATCAATATCCATGTTGGACGCATGCAGTTGCTTCAGTGCTGGGATGTAAACCTCTTTGAGTGGATCAAATATGGTGATGTTGTTGGCCGGGGTGATGTTGTAGTATTCCACTTCTTCCTCCCCAAAATACAAGGGTAGTAATCCTGAATCTGGACCCATGAAAAACTTGCCTTGGTGTTTCGCCACAACAAAGCGATTGGGTAGTTTGCTCATGGTGCCGAACCGACAAATGTGCACGGTGCCTTCCGGAAATTCGTTCAATACCAATTTGAGGAACACGCTCTGACCCAAAATGTGGCCTTTTTTAAATGGCTGGGGTGTAATGAGCGTTTTTAACGCTGGAAATTCTGTGGCCATCCTCGCCATCGCTACCGTGTAATCGGGCGATTCTACCCTGAAATCACAAATTAAGTGAATGAGGGGGTGGGGCTGATTGGCGTTCATCGACATGATTTTCAGTGCATTCCCAATTCGTGATGATTCATTGGGGTTCTATGCAAATATATTCAATGTCGATGCCACTAGGCGACAAATTTCGCCCCAAACGTAAAACTATTTCTTACAGCAGGCACCACCGACCTTATCGCCCTTCAGTGGGGTCTTTTTTCGTTCATCTACTTTGCCAATTTTGTCGCCTTCCACAATCGTGTAAAACCGATCAACCGCCAAGTTTCTGATGATCTCCTTTTTCTGAGGATTGCCACCCCACCAAATTTCAATTGACTCAATCTGAGAAAAGTGTCCCAATCCCGCCTCTACTTGCAAACTACTGGCACCAAAGGAACCACCACTGCCAGCGGTTAAATTAAATTGTTGGCTTTTACTGCCATCCTTGCAATGGATGAAAACCCTGGAGTTTTGTCCATCACGGGCCACGGATTTCCCTTGCAGTTTTAACGTGATCCAGTGATTGCCGTGGTTGGGGTTTGCAAACAAAGCATTATGAGCGTTGTCGCCTTCTACTGCGCCACCGAGGGTGGTGTAAATGTCTTGGTCTCCGTCGTTGTCCAAGTCTCCAAAGGCGATGCCATGTCCTTTCTGTAAATGTCCGATACCCGATCCATGCGTAATTTCCGCAAAATGGGTTCCCCCCATGTTTTTGAATACCCGGTTGGGCACCAGTGAATTGAATTCAAATGCCCCTGTTCCGGTGTAAACATCAAGCCAACCATCATTATCCAAATCCCCAAAATTGAATCCCATAGCGAAGATCATTTTGTTCAAACCAACCGAAGCTGTAACATCCGTAAATGTTTCATCACCATTGTTTTTGTACAATTTGGCTCGCTCCGTACCGCTGTTTTTTCCCAACATTTCCAGGGCAGCTTCTTCACCAACTACCGACAATTTTTCCGTGGGGAAGGAGGTACAAAAAATATCTTCAAACCCATCGTTGTTGTAATCGAATACCAAGGAGGGGAAGGTTCGGAAAGGTTTTGTTACCCCCGCTTTGGCGGCGATATTTTCAAATTTCAATTTTCCTCCTGCAATTTTCCCGCGATTCATGAACAGTTTGTTGTCTTGATTCAAGCAGGCCAAATACAAGTCTTGCCATCCATCGTTGTTGAAATCAGCGAAAACTGCAGATTTTGCATAGCCAAAATTCCCATCCAATCCCCAATCTTTCGCCACATTTTTGAATGTTTCGTTGCCATTGTTGATGTACAGTTCGCAAGGGAATTGGTTCTGGTCGTTGTTCTCATTGGCCACAAAAACATCCAATAATCCATCGTTGTTCACATCGGCCCAAGAAGCTGTTTCTGTGGGATATGCATTGCCCATGCCTGCACTAAACGTGATGTCGCTAAAAGTGCCATCGCCATTGTTTCTTAACAAACTGTTGGGCCATTCACCGCCTTTGTCGAGCCAAGCGCCGCGCAACACCAAAATGTCTACTAAACCATCGTTGTTAAAATCGGCTTGTTTGGCGTTCAATCCCCCGGAAATACCTGTGAGCATGGCTTTGGCCGTTTCGTCGTTGTAGCCGCCTTTTCCGTCCGACATGAATAGATT
>JBJTNN010000249.1:0-3910 GCA_046074125.1 Bacteroidota bacterium | reverse complement strand
ACCAAAATGACTTTTCGGGAGTTGACTTTAGTCTTGCTCATGGGGTTTTGTCAGTTTGATGGGCGGGGTGGTAATTTCTTTCAAGCCGCTGCCTTCGAGGCGTTTGCTGAGTTCGCTTTGTTTGGAGGCGTTGGTGGTTTGGCTTTCAAGGCTGATGCGTTCGCTGTGGAGTTCTTTGAGCTCTTTGATGAGTTGCTCCTTTTTGCGGATGGCTTTGTTGGCGTGGTGCGAGTTGTAGATGTAGAACAACATCAGGGCGAATCCCACCAGGGCAAATTTTACCCAGCTCCACATCGGAATGGGTGCGTCCTCTCGGGACGTTGATTCCTCCGGTGTGGGGTTGTCCATCACCGTTTGGGGGTCGATGTCTGTATTTAAGAATGGGTTCTCTTCCATGTGTTGCGTACTCCTATTCTCATTTTTGCGCTGCGTGCGCGTTTGTTTTTTTCAATTTCTTCGTCATCTGGGATGATAGCGCTATTGGGTTGAGCATCAAAGGGTTTGCTGATGTTGCCATACAGGTCTGTATGTCGCTCCCCTTTGAGATTTCCGGTTTGAAACAGGTGTTTTACCAAGCGATCTTCCAAGGAGTGATACGAGATGACCACCAACTTTCCGCCGGGTTTGATGATGTGTTCTGCATCTTGGAGCAGGGTTTCCAAAACGCCCATTTCTTTGTTTACGGCGATGCGTAGGGCTTGGAAAACTTGGCTTAAATATTTGGCGGGGGTTTTGCCGGGCGTGCACGGGGCGATGGCCGATTTAAACCCTTGGATGGTGCTGAGGTCTTTGCTTCCGCGTGAGCGGGTGATAACTTCTACGAGTCTGCGCGCGTTGGGGATTTCGCCATACTGTTTGAATACATGCAGCAATTCCGATTCTGCCCCATTTTGAACCAAGTGGGCGGCTGAGATGGGGTTTTGGTTCGACATGCGCATGTCGAGCGGACCGTCGAGCCGGTGGGCAAACCCTCTTTCACCCACATCGATTTGGTGGGAGGAGATGCCGAGATCGGCCAGGAGGCCATCAATGGGCAGGGCTTTGAGGTATTCTAGGTAGGGTTTTGTGAATTGGAAGTTGTGGTTGACCAAGGTGAAACGGGGGTCGTTGGGAACGCGCGACAGGGTATCTTCGTCTTGGTCGAAGGCAATGAGTTTGCCTTTTGGCGATAATTTGTTTAGGATGGCGCGACTGTGACCACCACCGCCGAAGGTGACATCCACATAGGTGCCGTCTGGGTTGGTAACCAGGGCATCCACGCTGGGGTGAAGAAGGACGGGGTCGTGGTAGTCGTACATACGCAAACAGTTGGCCAACGGCCCGATGCGCTACTTAACCTTGGTTGCGTTGTTGGTGAAACAATTGCGCCAACTGAGACATTTCCGTGGCATCAACATTGAGTTCAGATTCGTAAACGGCTTGATCCCACAATTCAATTTTGTTTCCATTGGCCACCAAGATTACCTCTGCAGTTAGCTCGGCGTATTCTAGGAGTTTTTTGGGAATCAAAATGCGCTGTGCGCCATCGATCTGAACCAAGTTGGCACCGTTGGTGAAGATTCGTTTGAACCGACGGATGTCGGGACTCATAAAATCATCCACGGAGTTCAGTTTGGCGGTTTCGTCCAGCCAATCTTCCTTGGTGTAGAGCACCAGACACTTCTCGAATCCGCGGTTCACCACAAGCGTATTGCCAACCGCTTCGGGGAACTGAGCCCGAAGTTTCGACGGTATGGAAAGTCTTCCTTTCTCGTCCAGTTTGCAATTAAACTCTCCAATGAATGCGGTCATTCTGTGTTGGTTTTTTCTGTCTGCTAAATAAATATGCAATTTCCCACAATTTCCCACAATCTCCCCTTTTTAACCACTTGTTTTCCACATTGCGCCACCAAAGGGGTGTTTGTTGTAAAAATTCGTCGGAATTCCACGATTTAGACGCAACAAATATAGATTGAAATCCATGAAAAACAAGGGTTTTACTGGTAGTGGGAGAAAGTGGAGTGATTTTTTCCTGGATTTGGTTGTTTTGGGTAGGTGTGGGGGAATTGTATCTTTGATACATGCAAAAGGGCATTTTGGGGTTGGCGATTGGACTTTGGGTGTTGGGGTTATCCACACTAGTGGGACAGACTTTATTGGCCTTGCCTGCTCCCATCCAACCAAAATTGTGGGGACTGGGGGTGAATGTCCGACATTTCGGCTGGGATTTTGGGTTGGTCAAACAGCAGTCGAAGCGAGGCCATTTGGGCACGCAAGCCTTGTGGTTGGGTGTCATGAAAGATCCCCGGGAGATGAAGGTGATCAATCAGCGTTTGCCTGGCAGTTCGGCATTTGCGATTGAGCGTGTCACCCACAATGCGTTGCTGCGATATCAATGGGGAAAGAGTTTGGTTTTGAGTGAGCGGAATGACCGTGGCGATGTGGGAATTCGTTTGAATGCGTCGGTAGATATTCCGTTGAACTACGCTTGGCCTACTTATATATGGTTGTATGAACCTGCGCCCCTAACCGATGGCTATACCGCCGTGGCCTATGATCCTTCCATTCACGATGTGGGTTTGATTGGTGGCACGGCTGCGTATGGCAAGGGATTCTCGGATGGAGAATTTATACCTGGGCTGGGAGGTTTGGTGGCGATGCAGGCCGAGTGGGGCAGCTATCGAAACGTTTCGAATACCCTCACGTTGGGGTTTGGGGTGGATCGATTTGCCAGAAAATTGCCTTTGTGGTATCGATCAGAAATGAATCGAAACTTCTTCCCAAGTGTATTTGTTACCTTTGCAGTAGGATTTGAGTACGGCAACCGCTTGTAAGTCATTTCCTGCCCTTAATTGAATTACTGTTGTGATAGAATTACCCATCGTATCGAAAGAAAAGCGCACGCCAAAACCCAGTTGGTTAAAGATTGAATTGCCCACCGGCGAAAACTATACCCGCGTTAAACGCATCGTGAAGGAGCACAAGCTGCACACCATCTGTGAAGACGGTCGCTGTCCAAACATGGGCGAATGCTGGGGAGAAGGCACGGCAACTTTCATGATTTTGGGCAATGTGTGTACCCGCAGCTGTAGTTTTTGTGCAGTGGCTACTGGACGTCCGAACGAATACGACGTGAACGAGCCTGAGCGCGTGGCGGAAGCGGTGAAATTGATGGGTGTGAAGCATTGTGTGATTACCTCGGTGAATCGCGATGAGTTGAAAGACAAAGGGGCAACTGTGTGGGCCGAAACGGTGAAGGCGGTGAAAGCCCTGAATCCCGAAACCACCATTGAAACGTTGATCCCTGATTTTAAGGCCCAATGGGATTTGCTCTACATGGTGTTGGATGCCGGTGCTGAAGTAACATCGCACAACATGGAAACCGTGGAGAGGTTGTATCGGATGGTAAGGCCTCAAGCCAAGTATGCCCGCAGTTTGGAGCAGACCAAGCGCACCCACGAATACGGACGCAGAACCAAGTCTGGGGCGATGTTGGGATTGGGGGAAACCGACGATGAAGTGAAGCAATTGATGGAAGATTTGCGGGAAAATGGGTGTGATGTGTTAACGCTCGGACAGTACCTGCAGCCCACGAAAATGCACCTGGAGGTGAAAGAATATGTGCATCCCGATAAGTTCAAGCACTGGGAGGAATTGGGCTTGCAAATGGGCTTCCGATTCGTAGAAAGCGGTCCAATGGTGAGGAGTTCTTACCACGCTGAAAAGCACGTATTGTAATTTTGCGGAACGTCCTGCCTGCTGGGATGTCTAAGAATCTTGAAAAAATGGACGTTTGTTCGATTTTCTTTTATGTAAATCGCCCATATAAATTGGAAAAGTAACGATACATTGTTTAATTTGTAAAATACCTAAAATCGATATTTAGATCTTATGAGAATAAAACCAATCATCACGCTCACGGCTTCTGCTA
>JBJTNN010000248.1:0-2659 GCA_046074125.1 Bacteroidota bacterium | reverse complement strand
TTTTGCTCTGTGCACTCAAGGATTACTTGAACACGGTTTCCTTTTTTTGCCATGATTAAATTTTTCCTTTCTTAAACAAATTGTTGATGCAAGAAGAAATACCTTTCTTATCGATGGTTTTGATTGTAGACGCAGCTACTTTCAAGGTAATCCACTCCCCTGTTTCGGGAATAAAAAACTTCTTAGTTTGAAGGTTGGGGTAAAAACGACGCTTCGTTTTCTTGTTAGAATGCGAAACATTGTTGCCCTTCATGGCCTTCTTTCCGGTTAAATCACAAACGCGAGACATAATTTTTGGGGTTGCAAATATACCTATTTATTTTCATCATTCAAAGCATATTCCTTCTTTATTTCGGAATTCATGCCATTTTTTTCTCTCATTGGTGCTTGAAACACCATCATCAGCACCAAAATGCCCGCTTGTCGCTCCATCAAGCTCTCAAACATCATCGCTACAACCAGTGCCAACCAAACCGCAGAGCCATTCACCCGCTGTTTACTTTTCACATTCATCAAAGCCAAAAATCCCGCACACAAAATCAGCGACATGGATATCCAGCCCGACTGCAAAGCACCTTCCAACCATTGATTGTGCACCCCGATCCGGTGTCGCTCCGCCAATTTCACCCCACCCTGATCATAAGCCGTTTTCATCACTTCGTCGGTTCCAACGCCATACCCACTATACACCATTTCTCCCTTTCCCAACAAATCAAAAGCGGTATTCCAGGCCACCCAGCGCTGACCAAAACTCTGATGGGTTACATCCCCACCACTGAATGTGGTTTTTAAATCCACCCAAGTATTGTTCATCCGGTTCTGCACACTTGGCAACATCAATAGCCCCAACGACATTACAAGTCCAACCACAGCGCCTCGAAACAGCCATTTGGGTCGATTTCTTGCGTATTGAACCGCCATCAAACCACCGCCCACATACAGTGTTACCAACCCCGTTCTCGCACCCAAAACATGCATGCACACCACCAGCACCAACAGCGCAGCCATAAGCCATCGCTGCGATTGTGTGCTTTCAATCCGGTGATTGAGCAATCCATACAACATCAGCAGCACCACAACGCCCACCATCACGGCAAATTCAATATGATACACATTGGAATACAAGGGTATGGGCTTGCTTTCAAGGACCATTTGGTCGTAGAAAGCCCTGTGTTGCGCGTAATGAATCACACTGCTCACAGCAATCCAAATCAACGGCAAAACCAATACGGGCCAAGCCCTGTATAACACGGAAGGAAGGCGGCGGCCAGCCGCATACAACCCTAACACAATACACAATGGCAACTTGACTTGAATTTTCACCAAGGCCAACTTTTGCATATCGGCCGCCGCCCTATCGGTGAGAAAAGACTGGGTAATCCAACCCATAGAAATACTGTCCCACAAGCAAGCCATGTTCCACAACAAAGCCAATGACATCGCCGCAAATCCCCAACGTTGAACTCCGGGAATTGAAACGGTCTCGCCCAAAAAGAGCAATTGCAGAATAAATAGGCCTAGACAAATTGAAGAGACCGCTGGAGAGACATGCAGGAAACCCACCGACGTCCAAAGAAGAACGTCGCTCCGCCAAAAATCCTTATCTATCCAACCATTATTGGGCCACATATCGAACCCGCAAGGTAGCATTGGCCTCAGTGATTCCCAAACGATCGGCCACCGACTGCGACAAAGCGATGTGTTTATTTCCTTTATCGGGCAGTTCACCAATGACGGTACAATACACCATTTTTTTGTTGGCAGGATTAATTACGGCAATGACTTCGCCCTTTTTGTGTTTGTTGATCATCACCCAAGAACGATCGGCTTTCATGCCTTCATAGCCAATTTGCGCTGTAACCTTTTTCTCGTATTCTTTGAGATTAGACGTTTTCAATTTGGTCGCCACTTGCTCGGGCATGCCACCTTGATTGTCCATGGAGTCTTTGATCGACACGCCGACATTGTTAACCGTGGCATTTGGCGAATATCCATCGGCGATTGCCACAGAGGTGGAAGTCGTCACCGGCAACGCAGCAGAATCTTTCCCCGAATTTGTCTCTACCCCAATAGCCGGCAAGGCAGATGCACTCACGGCCGCAGTTTTGGCCACCGCGGTTTTGTTGGGAACCCACAACTTTTGATTGATCGACAGTTGATCGGAGGTGAGGTTGTTCACTTTTTTTATTTCCGCGATGGTTACCCCATACATTTTTGAGATGCTGTAAAGACTTTGTCCTTTTTCCACCACGTGATCGGTCACATTTTCGGGTATTTCTGGCAGCGATGCGATGGCCACTTCTTTGTTTCTCGCGGCGATGGGATTGAGTTGAGGCGCTGCTACAGGAGCCGATTTTACAGGAACTTTGGTTCGTTGTTTCACCCGAACTTTCATGCCAGGTTTGAGCATCCCAATTCCGGGATTGAGCGACTGCAATTCAGCCACGGTGCAGTGATAATGCTTTGCGATGGCATACAGGGTTTCACCCTTTTTAACTTTGTGGTCGAGCTCAATAACCATCTGCGCAGGCGCAGTGGGCGGTTGAACGGTTGTTACACCGGTTGTTGCGGGGGGTTGCGCGGTAATTGCCGCCTCGGTCCCCTCGGCGGCCGCACTCCCTGCATTCGTTGGAACCGGATTTGAAACTTGGGCAGATAT
>JBJTNN010000247.1:0-6039 GCA_046074125.1 Bacteroidota bacterium | reverse complement strand
CAAGTGAATGGCCATTTGGGCAAAGGGCATTTCCAGTTGATGCAAATGAGCAATGACTTGCTGCGACAGGGCATCTTTTTGTTGGGAACGCTGCTGATGCAAATCATCGGCAAGATGGACCATTTTGGCGTTGGCGGCGTCTAGACTTTTCGACAACGACTCAATTTCTTCTTCCAGAGTGTGTTCCCCAGCATGGGTAGCTTCCAATGCTTCTCGTTTTTGTATCAATTCTGCCGCTTCAGTGCACCCATGTTTTTTCAATAATTGTTGCAATGCCGAAAATCGCTCGTTCAACATGTCTAAACGTTGCGGATTGCTTTCATGGTTGTGAATGGCACCTTCGATATCGCGTGACAGCTCTTTGGCTTCGATGGATACTTGATTGATTCGCTCGTAAAATTCCGATAAGTCTTTGCCCAGGCCCACAAATCCTTTGAGTTCTGATTTGATTTTCGAAGTTAGATCCAACAAACTGCCATCGCCGCCATTGAGCAGTGCAGACGATTTGGATAGGGCATAGGAGAGTTGTTCGGACTGACTTAAGAGGTTGATTTCCTGTTCGATGTCGACTTCCTCTCCACTCACAGGGTTGAATTCTTGCAGTTCGTTCAACAGGTATTGGTGGTAGTCTGAATCGCGTTGAATTTGCGCTAGGAGGGCTTGTTTTTCTTTCAACAAGGCTTTCAACTGCTGCACATCAGACAGTGCCAATTTGTAGGTAGAAAGCAGCGTCTCGGTGCCGGCAAAAGCATCGAGCAGTTTCAGCTGTTCTTCGGCTTGGGTAACCAATAGCCCAGTATGTTGGGAGTGGGTTTCTAAGAGTTGGTTGCCCAACCATTTGAGTTCCGCAACCGTTACGGGGGTGTCGTTGATGAATGAACGGGTTTTTCCGTTGGGATGCCATTCACGCCTTACGGTACAGTGATTGGAATAATCGAGGTCTCTGGCTTCAAAGGCTTGGGATAACTGCATCTTTTCGATGCTGAATTCGGCCTCTATCACACATTTTTGTGAAGGGTCTAAAATGGCAGAACTATCGCCCCGATCCCCCATAACCAATCCGATGGCACCCAACAAAATGCTTTTTCCCGCACCTGTTTCACCGGTGATGCTGGTGTAGCCCGACTGAAAATCAATGTCCAGGGCTTTGATGAGCGCGTAGTTTTGAATTTTCAGGTGGGTAAGCATCGGTTTGTATTAACGGGTGATGATGGTGTTCAAGGTCCAAAGGTTGTCTTGGATGTCCTTTTTGTGTTCAATGGCTTCTTTGAAGGGGGTAAACCGAATGAGATTATCAACCACACCCACGGCTTGATTTCTCTGTCCTTCAATTAGTGCCTTTACCGCGTGCGCACCCAAGCGCGAGGCCAAGATTCGATCGTTGGCGGTAGGACGTCCTCCGCGCTGTATGTGGCCCAATACGGTGACTTTGCAATCGGTATCGGGGTAAATGGTTTGGAATCTTTTGGCAATGTCGTAGGCGTGACCTTCTTCCTCACCTTCGGCTACAACAAAAATACTGAATTCCTTTTTCCGGGCTTTGGATTCGTAAAGTTTTACGATGTCTTCAAATTCATTGCCTCTTTCGGGGATGAAAATGCCTTCTGCGCCACCAGCGATTCCCGCATGCAGGGCGATATGACCTGAGTGACGGCCCATTACTTCGATGAAAAACACGCGGTTGTGCGCATCGGCGGTATCGCGAATTTTGTCGATGGCTTCCATGGCTGTGTTGATGGCGGTATCATACCCAATGGTGGCATCCGTGCCCCAAAGGTCGTTGTCGATGGTACCGGGACATCCGATGCTGGGTAGTCCAAATTCTTTTTCAAAGATCATGGCACCGGTGTAGGTACCATTTCCGCCGATACAAACCAACCCTTCAATGCCCAAGGCCTGGAGGTTGTCGTGGGCTTTTTTACGTCCTTCAGCGGTCACGAAGTCTTTGCTTCTCGCTGTTTTTAGGATGGTACCACCCATTTGGATGATGTTGGCCACGCTGCTTGGGGTCATGGGCTGAATTTCATTTTCTATGAGCCCTTGGTAGCCGCGTTGAATGCCATATACTTCGAGATTATAATGGGCACAGGCACGAATCACGGCACGAATGCAGGCATTCATGCCTGGTGCGTCTCCGCCTGAGGTTAATACTGCGATTTTTTTCACGGAGTACAAAATACGACAAAATTTCGTTGCGATTATTAACAAAAAACCCCGCGAATGCGGGGTTTTTGCAAATGTTTATGGTTTAAAGAAGATTAGTTGTCGATCTTCTTGTAGCTGAATTCCACGTAATCGTTGTGGTTGCCAATGGCTGGCAAATCTTGAATTTTGGTAACTTTCACGATGTACAAGTTGAAAGGCAAATCTTGACCAGATTTTACCAAGTATACATCACCCACCGCCAATACAGCGGTTTGAGCAGTGGCTTGGGCACTGTTGGCTTTCCACAAGTTGTACAAGTAAGTAGTGGTAGAAGCATTGGTGAAATCGTTTGAAGTCACTTTTACGAATTTACCATTGTTGTCAGAACCCCAAATTTTAGAGAATTGATCCATGGTAGAGGTGGTTTTGTCCAACAAATCTTTCCTGGTCGCATTGTCATTGGTTTTCAAACCGACACCTTTGTCTAGGTCGTAAGCGTTTTCAAAACCCGCGTTTCTTGCGTTGTAAACCAACTGAGAAGCAAGACCCAACAAAGGAGCCGTTGGAGGAATCACCGTAATTTTCACTGTGGTTGCTGCGGTTTGTCCGTTGGCATCCTTCGCAGTGAACGTGTAAGTTACCACATCGTCTACGCTTCCAGCCAAACGGTGCTTGATAACAAAACTCACACTATTACCGCTCACGGAAGTATCTTTTACCAAAACGGCCGCTTTTCCGTTGATGCTGTAATTGGCAGTAATGCCGCTCAACGCACCTGAACCTGAAGTAGCAGAAATTGAAAAGGAAAGCAATGAATCACTCATTACACTGATGTCGCTGCTTACAAATTTTAAACCAGCAGTCAATGAAATGGTGGGCTTAGGGTCGTTGCTATCGCCACCGCATGAGCCTAAAAAGGCAGCCACGGGCAAAGTCAACGCGAGGAGTAGATGTTTAAGTTTCATATGTAGTTGTTTATATCGCAAATTTCAAGAAAAATCGCAGTTTTCCAAATCTTCAAGCAGGTATTTTCGTTAAGCGACAATTTGTCATAACTAAAGTTTTGCCATCCATTTTTGTCGCATTACCACCTTTGGCACAAGCATTGATATTTTTGCAGTCCGATGTTTAACAACAAAGAAGTGTTTTTTGCCAACGATTCCGACTCCGATTCTTTTGACGATGCGCCAGAATTTTTGCCATTGTTCTCCAAACAAGAAGAGGATGAAAGTAATAAAATAGAAGTGCCCGCTGAGCTGTCTGTGCTCACCATGCGCAACACCGTGCTCTACCCTGGGGTGATTTTTCCAATCACCGTTGGACGAGATAAAAGCATCCGCCTCATCAAAGACGCCAACAAACGCGGGAAGATAATCGCCGTGGTGGCCCAGAAAAACCCCAATGTAGAAGATCCCAGCATCGATGACCTGTACACGGTAGGTACCCTGGCCCAAATTGTTCGCATGATGCGCATGCCCGATGGCAGTTCAACCGTTATTCTGCAGGGTAAACGACGAATCAACATCGACGAGTATACCCAAACAGAGCCCTATTTCAAAGCCAAAGTGAGTTCCTTGCCCGATGTTGCCGGAAAAGAAACCAAAGAATACAAGGCCACCATCGACTCGATACGCGACATTTCTCACAAAATCATCAATTTGTCGCCCCAAATCCCCTCAGAGGCCAGTGTGGCTTTGAGAAACATCGACTCGAAAACATTTCTGATTCACTTTGTGAGCAGCAACTTGAACATCTCGCAAAACGAGAAACAAACACTGCTCGAAACCCTCGATCCTGCGCAACGAGCCACCATGGTGCTGACACATGTCACCCAGGAACTGCAACTGCTTGAACTGAAAGACCAGATTCAGAGTAAGGTTCGGACCGACATGGACAAGCAGCAAAAAGAGTATTTCTTGCAGCAGCAGATTCGTGCCATCCAAGAGGAGTTGGGTGGGGACTCTCCCGACAAAGAAATCCAAAATCTGCGCGAAAAAGGGAATGCCAAGCTATGGAGCAAGGAAACCCATGAGCATTTTAATAAAGAGTTGGATCGTTTGATGCGGGTGAATCCAGCTTCTCCCGACTATTCTGTGGGACTCAATTACGTACAGTTGATGTTGGATTTGCCTTGGGATACCCTTACCAGTGACAATTTCGACATCCATCATGCCCAAAAGGTATTTGACGAGGATCACTTTGGTTTGGAGAAAGTGAAGAAACGGATTTTGGAATACTTGGCCGTGTTGAAGCTCAAAGGCGATATGCGTTCTCCCATCATTTGTTTGTACGGCCCTCCAGGTGTGGGTAAAACCTCGCTGGGTAAGAGTATTGCCCGTGCTTTGGGACGGAAATATGTGCGGATGAGTTTGGGTGGATTGCACGACGAATCGGAAGTTCGCGGACACCGTAAAACCTACATCGGGGCGATGCCCGGCCGCATATTGCAGAATTTGAAGAAGTCAGGCACCTCAAATCCGGTGTTTGTCTTGGATGAGATAGATAAATTGGGCAGGGATTTTCGTGGAGATCCATCTTCTGCCATGCTTGAAGTGTTGGATCCTGAACAAAACAGCACGTTTTACGACAACTACCTCGAGTTGGATTACGATTTAAGCAAAGTGTTGTTTGTGGCCACCGCCAACAATTTGGATACCATTCAACCCGCTTTGTTGGATCGCATGGAAATCATTGAAATTCATGGATACAGCCTCGAAGAGAAAATTGAAATCGCGAAGAAATATTTGATTCCCAAACAGCGCAAAGCCCATGGGTTGAAATCTCCGCAGTTTAAGGTTTCAGACAAAGCTTTGGAGGTCATCATTGAGCAATACACGCGGGAGAGTGGGGTGCGATCTCTGGATAAGCGAGTGGCGGCCTTGGCGCGGTCTGTGGCGAAATCCATCGCCCTGGATGAACCATTGAAAAAACAAATCGGGGTGTCTGAGGTAGAGGTCATTCTTGGCGCCGAAAAACTGGAGCCCGAAATGTACGAAAACAATGAAACCGCCGGTGTGGTTTCTGGATTGGCATGGAGTCCGATGGGCGGTTCTGTCTTGTTTGTGGAGAGCAAACTGTCGCGCGGTAAAGGCCAATTGTTGATCACTGGACAACTCGGTGATGTGATGAAAGAAAGCGTGATGCTGGCCAAATCCTACCTAAAGGCGCATGCTGAATATTTGAATATTGATGCCCGGGTGTTCGACCATTGGGATATTCATGTACACTTTCCTGCTGGGGCGATACCCAAAGACGGGCCCAGTGCAGGGATTGCGATCTTGACGAGTTTGGCCTCGTTGTTTACCCAAAACAAGGTGAAAAGCCATTTGGCGATGACAGGCGAAATTACGCTGAGGGGCAAAGTGCTTCCAGTGGGAGGGATCAAAGAAAAGTTGTTGGCTGCCAAACGCGCCGGCATCAAGGAAGTGATTTTGTGTGAGCAAAACCAAAAGGATGTTCTGGATATACCCGCGAAATACCTGGAAGGTTTGAAGTTTTCCTACGTCACCAACATGTTGCAAGTATTGGATATGGCGTTAACCAACAAAGCAGTGAGCCATCCCATCGACATTCATGCAGTGTTGCAAGAAAAAGATAAGGATAAATCTCAATAGCGCAGGTTTTTAACTAAGTTTGTTTATCATGATCTTCAAGAAAATCTTATCCTATTTAACCTTTCGCAAGCAAGAAGGAAGTTCGTCGAATTTGAACTTGAGAATGATGCACGGCATGAATCGCATTTCCATTTTGATGTTTGCCATTGCCTTGTGCGTGATTTTGGTTCGCTTCGTGTTCAAGTAAACCAAACGCATGAGGGGCATTTTCTTGGGCAGCTTGGCGATGTTGGCCTCGTGGCTGCCTATGGGTTTGGAGGCGCAGATGATTGGTGGACAA
>JBJTNN010000246.1:0-3989 GCA_046074125.1 Bacteroidota bacterium | reverse complement strand
CGACCAAGCCACTTCATTCACCCAAAACCCCTGGCCGTTGATCCACCAAAGCTGAAAACTCAATATATAGGTGAGTTTTTTATATTTCACTTTGTAATCGTATTTGGTGATGCCATCTCCAGCAGCGCTGACCGTAATTTTTGGCTTCGGCACCACCTCCGCCATTTTGAAATTTACCTTACTCTGCTTCATTTTTAGCTGAGTTTTGAGCACTGATTTTTTGAATTTAAATTGATAGGTTAACCAAGCGCCTTCAACAATTTGTTTGAGGGTTGCGGTGTCGTGGGACCGCCATTGCGACACAAATTCTGACTTGGTGAGATAGCCCAATGACATGGCGGGTTTTTTCTGTAACAACCAAGCAATGAGGGTGTCGAGCGCTTGCTCTTTGCTTTGAAAATAAAATGCTGGAGTATCCTTGGATTGTTGGCTGAACGTGTCGAGTAGTTGCAATGCCGTATCCAAAAAACGCAGTGAACTTCGGTTGTTGTGGTGTTGGTAACGCTGTTCCAAACGCGATTTCTGCTGATGAGTCGCGCAGTGAGCCACTTGTTGAGCCCCATATCGAGCCCCTTGTTGAGCCGCCGGAAAAGCCCCAGCAAACAAAGGAATGACCATCGCACAGAAAAAGGCAAGGATAAACCAACCTCCAATACGACCTTTGCACTGCTTCACCATGGTAAAGCAAAAGTACATCAACCCGAGAAAAAATGTCGCACGGTCCCCATCAAAACCCCAACAACCTGCATCAGGAACCCAATCGATTGATTGATGCCAACAGTCCTTATTTGCTGCAGCACGCCTACAACCCTGTAGATTGGCAACAATGGGGAGAAACGGCATGGGAACAAGCAAAGGCAGAAAACAAATTGGTGTTGGTGAGCATTGGATACAGCACTTGTCATTGGTGTCACGTGATGGAACACGAAAGTTTTGAGGACTTCGAAACCGCGGAAATCATGAATTTGCACTTGGTAAGCATCAAAGTAGACCGGGAGGAACGACCGGATATCGACATGATATACATGGATGCTTGTCAGATCATGACCGGCCGAGGCGGTTGGCCATTGAATGTCATCTGCCTGCCCAACAAACAACCCATCTACGCGGGCACCTATTTCCCCAAAGCCCAGTGGCAACAAGTCATTGAACAGTTGGCGGAGGTGTACCAAACAGAGCCTGAAAAAGCGGTAGAATATGCCCAAAGGATCCAAGAGAAAATACAGCAAATCAACCACTGGGAGATCGGTGAAGGGCTGCAGCGCAAAGACGTGTCGGAATTGTTCAACACCCTGGCCGATACATTGGATTGGCAGGAAGGTGGACCAAACCGCGCGCCAAAATTCCCATTGCCTGGCCAGTACGAGTTCATTTTGGACCATTATTTACTGACGGAATCGGAGGCGGCCAAAGATTATTTGCATTTGAGTCTGTTGAAAATGTGTCACGGCGGCATTTACGATGTGTTGCGGGGGGGATTTTGCAGGTACAGCACCGATGCGCATTGGTTTGCGCCGCATTTTGAAAAGATGTTGTACGACAATGCTCAGATGGTTTCGTTGTATGCGCGGGCCTTTGGTTGGTCTGACGCGCCCCTGTACAAGGAGATTGTGGAGGCCTGTTTGGACTTTTGCCAGCGGGAATTGGGCTTGGGCGATGCGGGGGCTGGTTTTGGCAGCGCGTTGGATGCCGACAGCGAAGGAATGGAAGGGAAGTTCTACGTTTTCACAGAGCAGGAAATGATGACCTTGCTGTCGGAAGACGATTTGCAGTTGGCGCGGATTCAGTTTGGATTGAAACCCGAGGGCAACTGGGAGCATGGATACAACATTTTGCACCAGCCTTTGGCACTATTGCAGGTGATGCAGGAAACGGGGTTATCGGCGGAGGCATATTTTACTGGGTTGGGTAGAATCAAGGAATCTTTGCGGAGGTACCAGGATACGCGGGTTAGGCCGGGGTTCGACGACAAAGCGATATGCAGTTGGAACGCTTTGCAAATAAAAGCCTTGGCGGATGCCAGCTTTTATTTGCAAAGCGAAAATTACGCCCAGTCGGCCGCTGCCGCGGCGGACTGGGCGTGGGATACTTTCTGGAACGGACAATCACTTAAACGAATCCACCGGAAAGGACAAACACACATTACCGGCTTCTTGGAAGATTATGCCTACCTGTGCGAAGCATTCATCGCCCTGTATCGCATCAGCCGAAAAACCACTCACATCGAAAAGGCCGAAACCTTGCTCAAAACCGCCATTGAACTCTTCTTCGATAAACAAACCCAACAACTGTCGTTCACCCCGCATAACGGCGAAGCGTTGTTTTATCGGAAAAGTGACCTCAACGACGATGTAACTCCATCACCGAATGCCGTGTTTGCCCTGTGTGCCCACCAACTCGCACAATACCGCAGCAACGACGAATACGCTGCACTATCACTTACCCTAGTAAAGCAAGTTTCCAAATCCATGAAACAAAGTCCCGGCTGGTATTTCCATTGGTGTAGACTCGCTCAATCCCAAGCACTCGGCGGCATTCACGTAACTTTCTATGAGAATGTAGTTGATATGTGGACCTCAAACGAAGTATTGACCCTCATGAAACACCTACCCTCTTGGGCTTTGGTGGAATATGCAACCACAAATGAGGAGAGACAGATTGTCATCTGCGCAAATCACGCCTGTATGGCACCGGTTGACAGTATAGAAAAAGCCCTAGAAATCGCGATGGACACCTGTCGATTGGTAGATTCCTATCAATAACCGGACCCACTAAGCCATTATTCATCCCAGGGAACGCTCTCAGTTCCTGTATCGGTTCATAGATCGATTTTCCATCACTCACTTTTAGTTTAGTGTTATGTAGAATTTCCATAACCAAATGGTCTTTTTCAATGACACTATTCCGACATATGTTGGTAAGATACTTTTGTTGAAATGCGGTAGAGACACCACAAACAAAAGAACCAATACTAACACATATGATAAAACACTACAAACCAATTTTTCGCAACGGCCGGGCCCTCAAGTTCGGTGTGTTGTCGCTGTTGAGCTGCATGGCAGGCTTCGCTCACGCTCAGTTGAGTGGAAGCTACACCATTAACGCGGCATCAGCCACCAGCGGAACAAACTATGCTTCTTGGTCGGCCTTCGCCTCAGCCATTGGAACCAGCGGAGTAAATGGCGCGGTTCGCGTGACAGTGATGACCGACGAAACCACCGCCAGTGTGGTGACCTTCAATGCCATCACGGGAGCATCATCTACCAACACCATCACCATCGATGGAAATGGCAAACGCTTGCTATCGTCTTCGGCCAACGAAGCCATCAACTTCAACGGGGCTGATTACATCTCACTGAGCAACCTAACCATCCAAAAAACGGGCACGGGTACAGCTCAAACCGGCATCCGTTTCAGCAACGCCTCTGACTACAACACCTTGAATGGGTTGACCATTGAGTTCACCGCTCAAACTTCGTCGTCTACCGCAGGTGGTGCTTACATTGCCTTTGCATCGTCGGCCACCAGTTTAACAACGACCACTACAGGCCAAAATGGTTCGTTCAACACCATCAAAAACTGTATGATGAGAACCACCAACAGCGCTGCGCCCGGTCCAACCTACGGCATTTTAGACCAACAAAGCACCTCGTTTTACACCAGCACCGCCAACAACAACACGTTTGAGGGCAACACCATCAGAAACTTCTTTTGGGCCGCTATTTACAACCGCTACACCAATGGCGAACAATTCATCAACAACGACATCAGTCGTTTAGCGGCCAGCAGCAGCAGTCCCTGCAATACCACCTTGTATGGTATTTGGACGTACTACACTTACGGAACCAATCGCTCTACTTCCTACAAGGGAAACAACTTCCACGACATGCCTTATGCGGGTGCTTCTGCAAGTTCTACCTCCAACTACATCAATACTTACTACACTTTGTTTGGCTGGTATTTGTACGGATCTGCGACAAACCCATTTG
>JBJTNN010000245.1:0-6397 GCA_046074125.1 Bacteroidota bacterium | reverse complement strand
CGACTTGGTGGCCTTGCGCAAGGCGGAATACGCGAATTATCAGGGGTTGATATTGCCTGATCGGATCATTTATAGTTTGAAGGAGAAACCGGATTTTACCAGTTACTTGAAAGACCTCACGCGGGAGGGTTTAGACCGATCGCAGGTGTTGTCGGGCGTGGCGGTTTCCAAGGGCGTAGCCGAAGGCGAAGCCCTTGTGATTACTGAGCCCGTGCTCAATGCAGACGTTAAAGGGAAAATCTTGGTAAGCAAAATGACCGACCCAGGATGGGTATTCCTCATGTCTCAAGCCATCGCCTTGGTCACCGAAAAAGGCTCGCTATTGAGTCACACCGCCATCGTGGGCAGGGAATTGGGCATACCCGTGGTGGTGGCCGTGCAAGACGCAACCCAACGCATCAAAACCGGAGAACGCATCCGGGTGAATGGCACCACGGGTACCATTGAGCGCATCGAATCAATTACCAACAACGAATAAGGTTTGGGTTAAGCCCAGATCCTGCGGGTGTCGCCCGGTTTGGTTCTCACCATGTAGCCGCGTTTTTTGGCTTCACGCTTTAATGTGAAAATGAGCTGTCCCGGGTAGAACGATGTCAAAAATCTAGCGCCGGGGTTTACTTTTTTCAAGGTCGACAGCAATCGATGACAGTTGGAAGCGCATCGCTCGCCCCAAAAGGAATAATCGCACTCTGGCGCTGCCACGTTGCGCTCGTAATAGTCCTTGAGACATTGCTTTTCATCGTCGCTGGCAGGGATGGAAATCACGGTTTCCTTTTTCAACCGTACAATGTCTTCCCATTCTTGCAACGACTGATTTTGGAATAGGGCACTTTTTTGTTGGTTGTTGGGGAAAATGTGAATGTTTTTGCGGTCCGCATAATAAAATCCATACACCCGATCATAGACTTGCACAGCCACATGTCCGCCAAAAAATCCGCCCAATTCACGGTATGCATCCCCTGAAAAGGGCTTGGTAACGGAACCATGGAAAATGCGGACGTGAATCATGGTCCAAAAGTACCGAAAATCCCTGATTTTGTTGTATTTTCGTTATTTACACAAACAATGGAATCTACGTTTTCTGCCTCCCAATCCCACGAGTTTCAATTGGAGCAATCGCTTCGAAAATTGCCTTGGTTGATTCCGGCGGTTACTTTGCTCAGTGCAGGACTTTTATACTGGGCGCAAGGGTATTTTTTGCAGTGGTTTGAAGCCGGTCATTATTGGGTGGTGCTGTTTTCAGGCATGATGGCCCATGGTTTTTTTATCTTGTTGGTACACGATGGCGCCCACAAATCCATTACCCGAACCGCCGCCGATCGCTATATCATGAATTTGGGTGCCGGTTTGATGCTGATGCCTTTTTATGCCGAGCCCTTTCGCAAGTTTCACCTCATTCATCATTCCAATACCAACACCGATGTGGATCCGCTTTGGCCCGATAGCAAAAAGGCGTTGTACCACAACCACCGCTGGCTTTATGTGCTGTGTTCGCTGTTGCCGCTTTTGTTCACGCTCTATGCCATCGTTACCCAGCAAAAACGGGTGAAAAAAATGAATAAAAAGGTGATGTCGCCCAAAATCAATGGGTTTCACATCGCCTGGGCCAGTGTTATTTCTGTTGCTGTGATTTTAATCGTACAGCCCAGCTTGGCCTATGTTCTGTCTACTTTGCTCGTGCTAAATGCATTCAGTGTCCTTCGCCATTGGTGCGAACATGTGGGCTACAACAATGAACGCGAGAGCAACACCTTTTGGTTTCCCTTTGGGATGGGTGTTGGCAATCACGATGTGCATCATCATGTGCCCCATCTGTCGTGGTTTACCCTTTGGCTGGGATTGTTTTCACGACCCAAAACCACCTCGGTGCCCAAGGCCATTTACGGGGTGCTGTTTGATCCACACTTTGAACATTACGAAGCAAAATGAACCTACTCATCCTCCTCATGGCCATGGCCATTTTGATTTCTGCCCTGTTGGCCAATGGACTGAAAAATGCCAAGGATGGGGAGTTTGAATATGTCAAAGACGACAATACCCTGCGTGTGTTTCGATTGGTGATGCCACTGTCGGTGCTGCTCGCCCTGTTGGTGGGCATCCTTGAACCCTGGCATTGGCTCCTGGGTGACATTCCCGTTGATTTGGGTTGGTCTCTTTGGTACGATACCTCAAGCGCAGAAAGTTCAGCCATGACCTTGTGCGATCACTGGGCAATTGTACTCTTTGTGGCTGGAATATCGCTCCGCTGGATCGCCATCCTCAGCCTAAAGCGCGCATTTACCGTAAAAGTCACCATCCTAAAAGATCATCAGCTGAAATCAGACGGGGTATATCGCTGGGTAAGACATCCGAGTTATACCGGCATGTACATCTATGTGTTGGGGTTGGGCTTGGCCCTGCACAGCCTGTTGGCCATCGCCATCCTGCTTTGGGGTGTTTGGTTCACCACCCACAACCGAATTCCAGTGGAGGAAGCGGTGTTGGAAGGACATTTTGGCGATGCCTATCGCACCTACAAACAGAAAACGTGGAAGTTGTTCCCGTTGATTTACTGAGCGGATCGGTCCGATTTCAGGATCCAATACAATCCCTTCACATTCGAGCGCAATTCTTTCAAATAAACGAGGATGATGATTTCTTCGATGCTGCTGAGCCATCCCCAAATCATCGCAAAGAAAAATATCGGGGCGTAATACCCATAAGCGAACAAGCCAAAAAAGTAAATTCCTTGAAAATAGCCGCCCAACTTGGTGCTATACATGTGTAAGCTGGGTAAGCGACGGAATTTGAGGAACGAAAAGAGGTTGTAGAAAACGATCAAGCCAATGAACGGATACAATAGCCAAAAATCGTTGCCGTGGTCGGGCATCTTGAAGTTGTAAATCCCCACAAACGCCAAAATATAAGTACCCCAGTCGGCCATCGAATCCAAGCGCGCCCCAAATTCGGTCTGCAATTTGAACGTTCTGGCAATGATGCCATCGATCGCATCACTGGCCAAATTGATGCAGAGCAGGGTGGCAAACAGCGACTCGTTACCGACGAAGATGAGGTAGAGGAGGTAGGGGAACGACAGCAATCGATACAAGCTGATGGCATTGGGCAAGTTCCAAATGTTCTCCTTTTTGGGGGCGGGGTTGTGAACGTTGTGGCTCATGGTTTTGGGTGTGCTATGATTCTTATCGATCAGAAAGCTTTTTTAATTTTTCGAAGGTATAATATCCAAGAGAAAAGAAAATGTAGGGCGGAGGCGGTGACAAAAAACAGCAGGGCATCCCACCAAGAAAAATCGCGCAATACACAAAAAACAAGGCTTACCCCCAAAGCGGAATCCGTTTTATCGAGCAGGGTAAACCAAACAGCACCCCGCGTGGCTGTAGCCCCGGGAGCAATGCCCATTTTGCGCTTGATCCATGAATTGGGGAGCTCAAAGAGCACGTAGGCCATCCCATAAACCCAACCGAGCCATGCTTGGAAGGCCACATGAACCCAGCCATGCCAGCTGGATAAATCGGGGAACTGTGCGTCATAGTAATTGCCGCCCAAATGAGCAAGCAAAACACCACCTGGAAAATTGATCAGTCCAAAACAAACCGCGTTGACGACCGAAACAAACACCACCCCACGCCAGGTTTTGTTGGCGCCAAAAGCCCGCTGATGAATGGGGATGCTTAAAGCCGCCCATCCGTTGCGCTTCACCAATACCATGTGCGCCACGTTGGTGATAATCAACGGTAGCAGTGCGCCAATCATATAAATGGTGAGTTCTCGGTTCAAGGTCGTGGTGTGAATTTGGTGTGAATTTGTTGTGGGTATGGATTTGGGTTTGATTCAGAATGTAGGTCAATGAGCCGCTTCTAGGGCCAATTCTAGCACTTGCAACATTCTCAACGATACCGCCAGAATGCGCTGGGAGAAATCGTATTTCGCCACAATGCCTGAGACTTCATAGAACGATACGCGACAACAAATGTATGATTTTACAGCCATTTCAGCCGCCGACAGATAGTCGTCGAACGGTAAATCGCAACCCGGACCTTGGCGTTTCACAACTTGATGGTAATGGTCTCTCAAGTAGTTGATAAAGCTGTCGCGGGTGAAATCTTCGGGCAATACAAAACTCAAAAACTCAATGATATCGCGCTGCGGCAGATCAATCATCGCCAATTCCCAATCGTAAATACAGGGCATTCCGCTGCTGCGAACCAATGTGTTGCGTGGGTTGAAATCGTTGTGAATGGGCACGCGGGGCCAACGCAGGTCGCGGTAGTCCGACTCAAAATTCAGCATCGCTTCTTTCACGCCTTGCAACTGTTCAATTTGGTCTGATTCTGCGCATTCTTCGATGAGAATGTCCATGAGCTTGCCATACAAATTCAGGGCTTTCCAAGGTTCAAACGGTTTGAGGAGGTCGGGTTTCGCTGCGGGCAAAGTCTCCAACATCCGATGCGCCACCTCTATGCTGCTGAGGCACAATTGTATTTGCTCGTCGGTCCAGTTATGGGGCTCGTTTTCGCTGTTTTGTAGGGCGATGTGGGCTGGGGTGATCCACTCTTGCAGCACCAAATAAATTTCTCTGTCGGCTTTGATGATGTTGGCGTAGTGCTTGGGCATGGCCACAAATCCTTGGCGCGACAAATGCTGGTAGATGGCGGGTTCTTTCAGGTGACAGCCCGCGTATTCCAATTGCTGTTGATGCAGTTTGATGAGGTCGGCGAGCGATGTATCAATGGAGGCCGCAATCAGGTGCAATCCCTTGATGACTTCGGTGTCCAAGGCTTTGGATTTGATGAGCAGCTTCTCGGTGGTTTGATGTCCATCCAACGAATCCGTCACCGTTAAGGTAGTGGGCAAAAAGCCGATGAGTTTGTTGCTGATTTTGCCGGTGATGTTGGTGATGATGCCGTTTTCAAGTTGGGCATCGCCTTTCCAGCTCAGCGATTGTATGAATTGATTTCCCAGCCAATCTTTCAGGTGGGGTTGTAGGAATTCCGGGGTGATTTCGGATTTCAACAGCCAAGAAACGGGTTTGTTGCGACCCAATTTTTCATGGGCTTTGGCAAACTCACCGCTCATGATGGCGGCATAGGTAGATACTTCCAGCGCCAAGGAAAAACCAGCGATGAGCTGTGCAAACCGTTCAATTTTTCCGCTGCCCAGGCAATCCATGATTTGGAGGGCTTGGGCTTGTTTGCTGACATGGGTTCCGCCACCCACGGTACCCACGACCAAGTTAGGTAGGGTGAGCGTGAGTCGGATGCCCTCGGGGTAGATTTCGCTGCCCAATGGTTGCATGTCCATCAAGGCCGAACTCGACTCATGGATCGAAGCAAGGTCTTGTCCGGTAGCCACAAATATCCCTGCGATGGCGTTGGCGACGTTCACGTTGAAGGTAACCATGCCCATTTTTTTGGCATAGTCTTGCGAGGGTCTCACGAAGGCTAGCATCCTTTCGGGGGTGGTGCGCAGCACCTCGTGGATCACTTGTCGGGGTATGTCGCACTGCGCAGTCACGCGCACGCCCCGACCCACTTCGATGTTGTGGGTAGAAACTTTTTTGTCTGAGGCGCCATTGCCTTCGATGATGAATTCAAATTCACAATCGGGCAGGTGTTCTCTGAGTTGATCCACCAGGTACAGCAGGCCGTGCCAGGTGCAGGTGGTGGTCATATTTTGTCCGGAAGCATCCCCTGTGGTATAGATGAAGTGCAGGTGTACGCAATGCTCCAGGATTTGCGCATCGATGTTCAGGAGTTGGGCGTGGTTGGAATAGGCCTCAGCCGTTTTTTTAATATCATCAAAATGCTGGGTTATCCAATCGCAGATGGGTTGAGCGTAGCGGGCCTCTTTGAGTAGGAGCATGGGGGTGCGCACCATTTTCTGCCAGGCTACGGTGGCTTGGAAACCGCCGCTGCGCGACACTACTTTGGCGCCGCGGTTCATGCTGGCGACCAGGGCGCCTTCGAGGGTGCCGATGGGGGCGTAGACAAATTCGGATTTGCCGTTGTTGTTGAAGGACAGAGGTCCAACGATGCCTACGGGGATTTCGGTACTGCCGATATACGACTCGATGTTGTGTTGGATGGATGAAATATCGAGTTGGGATTGGGCGATGACGTCTACAGCGATACCCTGTGCTTGGAGGAAGGCCAAACGCATTTCGGTGGCGGAGCGGGTACTGAGGCCGCGGCCTGGAACGATGGGTAACTCTTGGGTCATAGGGGGGTGGGGATGGGACCCACGATGACAAAGGTATTCGTTTCGGGGTTATTTCGTGGGGCGCCCTCAGGGTGGCCGCAGGCCACCCTGAGGGCCAAAGCCCTATTTTTTGCGATTTTTACCAAATTGTTACGCCTTCGGCGATACTCTTACGGAAAATCGCAAAAAATAATTTCTC
>JBJTNN010000244.1:0-4548 GCA_046074125.1 Bacteroidota bacterium | reverse complement strand
AGGGTTTTCAGAAATGCACAATGCCTATGCCACGTATGCATACTCATTCCCAATTGCGGGTAGCACCAATTTGAATTTGGGTATGAGCGTAGGGGCTTTGTCGCAGAATTTCGATATGTCGAAAGCCATCTACATCAGCAGCAATGACCCAATCATTAAATCTTTGACGCTCACGCCCCCCGTTACCCGGGCCGATTTGCGCGCTTCTGCGTTTATCAACGGCGAGAAGTGGTTCGCGGGATTTGCGATTTCTCGATTGAGTAAGCCACGTTTCGATTACGTTTACTACAACTATACCGCTGCTTATCAACTGCAGTCGCAAGGTAGTTTGATGTTCGGTTATAACATCGATTTGGGCGACGACGTGATCTTGAAGCCTGCGCTGTATGCTTCGGCTTACGACTTTAATTATTTCCGTTTGCAGTACAACGTATCGATGTGGTACCAAGACAAATTCTGGATTGGTGTTGGCGGTAATGATATCGGACAGATTGGTGGAAACATCGGTTTCTCACCTCAGGATGATATAAAAGTTTCGTATTCTTACAACACGCCTACGGGTGGACAAAGGATTGCTTTAGGGAATTCCCATGAATTTCATACGTTCATTGGTTTTGCAGCATTGGGTGGCGGTGCGCGTTCTGGATCGGGCAGTGATGAGGATGGTGCTGATTTGAATAGTGCCAATGGTGGCGAAGGCGATGATGGTGAAGGCAGTGCCAACTTGAATTCTACTGGAAAAAGCGGAAAAGGAGATGGCGAAGGCGATGGCAATGGAGGGTTTGGGATGAGTAAAGAAGCGACCATTACCAGTTTGGAGGATATGAAGAGCATGGGCATGGGCAATGATACTTCGAAAATCAAATTGCCAGCCATTGAAAAAGTGAAGCCAGGGCCAGGATTTTACCTTGTAGCGGGTTTGCATAGTTCTGAAGCAAAAGCCAACAAACAGATCAAGGATTTGTATAAGAAGGGTGTGTTGTCGTACAAGATTTACGACCCTAGCAATAAGAGTTACTATGTGTATTTGAAGGATTTCGCTTCTGAAAAAGATGCGAACCGAGGAATATTCTACTATGAAGCGTCTGTTCCACAGGTGTGGATTAGGGAGGTGAAATAATCAATCAATCATTTCTCTGGAAATAGCAAAGTCCACGCCGCGGCGTGGTCTTTGCTATTTCTAGGGGGCTATTTTGGGGAAGGGTATCTTTTCCTGGGGAAGGTTTCTATTTCCAGGGGGTTTCTATTTCCAGGGGGTTTCTATTTCCAGGGGGGGCTATTTTCAGGGGTTCTAATCCAGGGAAGAGCTTCTATTTTTGGGTGAATGCGTATTGAATCAAATTGGCCCCCATCCGAAGCGCTTGCTGTCGCACCGCCTCCGGATCTCTATACACTTCCGGATCTTCCCAGCCATTTCCCAGATCGCATTCGTAATCATAAAAGCAAACGAGTTTTCCTTCCCAAAACAACCCGTAGCCGATGGGTGGCTTGCCCTCGTGTTCATGCACTTTGGGCAGTCCGTTGGGGAATTGAAAGGCTCCCTTATAAATGGGGTGTGAAAAGGGAACTACTTGAAAAGATAATTCGGGGAACACCTTTTTCATTTCTCGTTTGATGAAAGGGTCCATGCCGAAATTGTCGCAGATATGCAGGAAGCCACCACTGATAAGATAGGTGCGCAGGTTTGCAGCATCGGTCTCGCTGAACACAACATTTCCGTGGCCTGTCATGAAGATGAACGGATACCGATAAATATCGGCAGAGCCCACTTCAACCACAGATTCGGTCAACGAAAATTGGGTCAATAATTGTTGATTGGCAAATTTGGCCAAGTTGGATAGTGCCGTTCTGCTGCTGTACCAATCTCCACCTCCGTTGTATTTTAATCGGGCCAGGGAGATGGGCTTGGGTGCAAGAACGAGTGCTTCAGCGGCGGTTTGCTGAAGCGGTTGATGCTCGCCTGCATAAAGATCAATCGCCGGTAGAGATGTAGCGATCAGTAATGCACCAACAACCCGCTTCATACTTACTTGATGAAAAACCAGTATACAAGGAATAGGCTTCCCAATGCGATACGGTAGTAACCGAAGATGGCAAACCCTTTCGATTGAATGTATTGGATAAAATATTTAACCGCAAAAAACGCAGTGATAAAGCTGATGACGTTGCCCAACAGGATGTCGTTGAATTGAGAGGCCGTGAGGGTATCCCAATGCTTTAACATTTTGTATCCGCCGGCGGCGGTCAGGGTTGGTAATGCCAATAAAAATGAAAATTCGGTGGCCGCATGTCGACTCAGTTTCCCAAACAAGCCGCCGGCAATGGTGGCCGCGGAACGACTTACCCCGGGTATCATCGCCAAGCACTGGAACAATCCAATTTTTACGCTTTCTGCGAAGGTGAGGTCGTTGATTTCTTTGTTTCCTGGCGGAAACAAGGTTTCAATTTTTAGCAATACAAATCCAAAAACAATGAGAGTAATCCCAGGAATCCAAGGTGCTTTGAGCATTTCTTCCAACAAATCATCGAACAGAAATCCGAAAACGGCAGCAGGAATAAAGCCCATGAGTAAAATGGGGTATAACTTCCAGGCGTTGGCGCTAAAAAATTTGCGCCAGTATAGGGTGAGTACGCTGGCAATGGCGCCAAACTGAATGGCGATGAGATAGGTTTCGTGGTCGTTGGGCGACATCCCCAAGAGCTCCCGGGTAAGCATCAAATGCCCCGTGCTGCTCACAGGTAGAAACTCCGTGATGCCTTCCACCACGGCGAGAATCAAATTCTCAATCCAGGTCATGGATTAGGCTGTTTTTTTCTTGTAGAAAATGGCAACAATGCCCAAAATGAATCCCAAAAACACCACGATGGGTGCTACCGTCAATTTGGTGCTGTTGTAAATGTCTTCTGTGCCCGACATCAGGCTGAAGCCAATCACCAAAACCAAAATGGATACTCCGGTCAGGATATAATTCATGGGACCAAACAACATGGGTTGGGACTTGGTCTCTTGTTTTGTAGTTTTATTCTTCAACGCACTCATGGTTCTTAATATAGGTTTTCAATTTTTGTCCTCAGATATCGACGTGTACTCAACCAGCTACCAAAGGATGCCAAAATTAATCCAAATATCGATACCGAAATGCAAATAATCAAAAGTTCATTCATGCCGATGTGTTGGGTGAAATCCTGAATGATGGCAAAATCCTCAAAAGCGCGCGGCAATCCGTAAAATACGGTGAGCAACAATCCCATCGCGATGGGGATGGCAATGAGCGAATGTTTCACGAAATTCAGCACATAGGGCTTCACGATAAATGTGTTGGTTGCACCCACCAGCTGCATGCTCTTTATCAAAAAGCGGTTGGCAAAAATGCTCAATCTGGTGGCGCTTTGAATCAATGCAATGGCGATCAATATGGCAATGGCAGAAGCGGCTCCGAAAATCAATTGCAATCGTTGCACGTTGGCGGTCATGTTTTCTACCCAATTGCGCTGGTAAATCACGTCTTCCACTTGGGGTAGGGTGCGCAAATGTTTGGATTCGCGGTCGATGAATTGGATGTTCGCGAATTCTGATTTTGGATAGAGTTCTAGGCTCAACGGCAAAGCGATGTTCTCGGCAAATGAAAGGATTTCACCATCGTATTTGTCGCCCATCTCTTTCAATCCTTCTTCTGGGGTGATGTATTTTGTGGTTTTTACCCAGGGCTCCTGCTGCAACTGCTTTTCAATTTGCTTGACTTGGCTGGGCGATGTACCGTCGCGGAAGTATAAGTCGATGCTTGAACTTTCCATCAAGTGCTTGCTCAAACCTTGAAATCCAACCAACGAAAATCCCAAAAGCCCCAACATGAACATCACGGCAGAAAGGGATATGATGGAGGGCCATGCGCTGGGTTTTCTTCGGGCGTTTGTCATTTTTTTGAACTATTGCGAAGATGCAACGAAATTCGATTCTTGCCAACGCAAAGTTATCCGCAGTGGTGGAAATTAGACGGTAATGTGTCTGCGTGTTGGTCTTGTTGATGGAAATTGCCGATTCAGCAAGGTGGATTGTGCCAAATGATACGCGTTTCAAAACCAAAGTGGCAACATTTTCGTTGTATTACTTGTCTGTTAGTTGTAAATTTGGCAATTAAATTGGAAATGCTCAGAAAACTGCTGTTATTGATGTGTCTGAATGCGTGTGTCGCAGTGTCTCTCTTTGGAGCCGAGCCCACAACGCCAGCTTCCAACTTGGCCGCCGGTACCATCACCTGTAAATCTGTTCAGTTAACATGGACGTCAGGTAACGGAGCATGGCGCCTGGTTTTGATGAAAGAGGCGAGTGCTGTTAACGCAACGCCCTCCGATAATTCATCGTATTTGAGTAACAGCGTCTTCGGAACAGGTCAAGAATTGGGTACTGGCAATTTTGTGGTATTCAACAACATCACAAACAACTGCACCGTAACCGGATTGAAACCCAATACCACTTATTACGTAACGGTTTTTGAACACGATGGTACGGGCCCAGACTACCTAACATCGAAGTCGGCCACGATAAGT
>JBJTNN010000243.1:0-4117 GCA_046074125.1 Bacteroidota bacterium | reverse complement strand
TTGATGTGCGCCACCCGGGGGTCGCTCGACCTCAAACAATCCAGCGAAGTGCATAGATCGGTGTTTATCCAAATGTCGGCCTGGGCAAATCATCCAACGGCTTTCTCTATGCTGATGACATTGCTGCCACGGCCCGCCTCGGCGCTGATCGGCTTTCCGCCCGCATCCCGAATTAGCTGTGAAACGAAGGAGGAAAACTGCGGGACAAACCACATGCCATTGTACACGCAGTTGGTGATTACCCTTGGCGTTTCCGATTTTATTGCCTTGGACTTTTCAACCAGGGATTCGTAATCGGCCCGGATGCGGTTGAATTTTTCTTGGGCTTGGGTGGGTTTGCCGCAGATCCATCCCAGGGCAATGAGCCATTCCGACCTGCCTAAGGGGTGGTTTTCTAGGTGGTTTTGACACCAATAGACTGAAAATTTGTTCAGACTGAGTCGCTCAATGGTCTGTTTGTCCTCAATGCTGCTGAGGGTTCCCAAAACGATGGTGGGACTGCACAAAGCCAATTTTTCGGGGATGATGGGGCCGTCTGGTGCCACTTCTGCGAGCCGTTTTAGCTCAGGAGTGCCCCATAAACTTGGGTGGGCGATGTATTTCTGAGATTCAACACCAACCAAGGTTTTGTGGGCGCTGAGCTCTGCCAACATGCTGGTATGTATGGACGATAAACTCACAATTCGGGCCATTGACCCCCGTGGTTGGTAGCCACTTACATGGCTAGATTTGCCCCAATGAAATTTACCGATGACTTTCTCTCCATTTTCATCGGCGAACAATTCCAAAAAACTGTCAGAAGCGGTGTAGCCCAAGCGAAAAAACTGTGCATAGGCGTTCTTTATCCACACGATTTGGTTTTTGTCGGCAACGCGCTGCTTTTCACCACAGCCCCCCAACCCAAATGAGGCCGCCAAAATGGCCGTGAATACCAACAGTAGAAAGGGGTTTTTCATGCAGACCTCGAAAATAGTACAAATTATCGCACAGCCCCGAAAAGTGGGGTTGGATAATCTGAAAAATTGAGCAAATTTGTTGTGTTATGCTGCATCCGCTGTTTCGCTTCCGCTATTACATCTTGTTCGGGTTTTTTGCCATTTGGATGGCATTTTTCGACATGAATAATTTGTTTTACCGATACAAAATCGCCAGAGAGATCGATGCGCTTGAAGAAAATATCGAAGAACACAAAAAAGCCATCGCCCAGTTGGACCAACAAAAGCAATACTTGTTTGGCAATGATCGCAACTTACAGCGCTATGCCCGCGAGAAATACCTCATGAAAAAAGACAATGAAGACGTTTTTGTGATTGTGGAAGAAGAAAAACCAGAGGACAAAGACGAATAGTGTTCATAAAAGTTTGAACAATGTGAATTTCTGTAACTGAAGATACAATAAGTTTGTAAACAAGGAAAACCATAAAAACTCCGAATAAATCATGAATTTCATAGCGCCATCCAGCGACCTCTTGCAGCACTTGTTAACCGTAAACGGTGCCATCATGTCGAAACCCATTATTCCCATTTTGGAGAATTTTCTGTTCGACATCAGCGACAATCAGCTGCGGATTTACAGTACTGACCTAGAAACCAGTATGACAACCAGCATGCAGGTGGAGTGTAAGGAAAACATGAAAGTGGCGGTACCCAGCAAAATGGTGATCGACATCCTGCGTTCTTTGCCCGATCAGCCGGTAACGTTCAACGTGGATACCCAAACGTTTGGCATTGAAGTGGTGAACAGCAATGGTCGTTACAAAATGGCCGGACAAGATGGGGTGGATTTCCCCGCTTTGCCAGAATCCAATGCCGATGGAAGTTTTACCATTCCCGCCAATGTGTTGTTGCGCTCAATCTCCAAAACCTTGTTTGCAGCCGGCTCCGATGAATTGCGTTTGAACTTGACTGGTTTGTATGTAGAGATGAAAGGCAATTCGGTGAATTTTGTGGCCACCGATGCCAATAAATTGGTGCGATTGACCCGCAAAGATGTGAATACAGGTGTTGAGGACAGTATTTTAATCCCCAAAAAGCCCTTGAATTTGTTGAAAACTGCGTTGCCGAACGACGAAACTCCTGTTGTGGTGGACTACAACCGTTCCAACGTATACTTCACCTTCGGAGAAACCCGTTTGATTTGTCGTTTGCTCGATGAAAAATACCCCGATTATGCTGCGGTTATCCCCCAAGAAAACCCCAACGTGATTACCATTTCTAGGATGGCCTTGTTGAGTTCTATCAATCGTATCAGCATTTTCGCGAGCAAAACTACGTATCAGGTGCGATTTAAAGTTACCGGTAACGAGTTGACCATCAGTGCGGAAGACATCGAAATGGCCAACGAAGCCCAAGAGCGTATTCCCTGTGAATTTGAAGGGAACGACATGGAAATTGGCTTCAATGCCAAATTCTTGAAGGAAATGTTGAGTACCCTCGATGGCGATCAGGTTCAATTGCGTTTGTCGGCCCCTAACCGTGCAGGTTTGGTGATCCCCAATGAAAACGAGCGCGATGAGGACATTACCATGCTCATCATGCCAATGATGCTCAACAACTACTAAGTCGAGCTACCCAATTATTATTGAGCGAACACCGCGCTGCCTACCCGAATCAACGTTGATCCGTGCTCTATGGCAATCGGATAGTCAGAACTCATGCCAATCGATAGTTCGCAAAAGGCGTCGTCCTGCGCGAAATGAGATGACTTTACTTTTTTGAATGTGTCGGATACCTGCTGGAATTCAGCATGAATTTGCTGTTGATTGTCGGTGTTGCTGGCCATCGCCATGAGTCCTACCAAGCGCACATGGTCCAAAGGTTCTTGTTTTACTGATACCATGAAAGCGTCAATTTCTGAGGGGTCGAGGCCAAATTTGGTTTCTTCTTGTGCCACATGCAACTGGACAAGACATGGGATGACGCGCTGGTTTTTTGCAGCTTCTTTGTTGATTTCTTGGAGCAGTTTGAGGCTATCCACCGCGTGAATCATAGATATGAAAGGCGCTATGTATTTCACTTTGTTGGTTTGCAGATGTCCGATGAGGTGCCATTCAATGTCGTTGGGCAGAGCTTCCACCCGCTCCAATAGGGCTTGGACGCGATTTTCGGCAAAGGCGCGATGTCCGCAATCGTAGGCCGCTTGTATCTCGGCAACTTCTCGATATTTGCTCACGACGATGAGTTTGCACTGTGGTGGCAACTGCTGCTGGATGTGTGCGATGTTTTTTGCGATTGAAGTTAGATGGGTCATGGGATTCTCGCGTTGTAGCAACAAAATTACCGCTGCGATTGTTGTAATTTTGTACTTCTGTGAAAAATCAATCACGCTTTCAACGAATCATGCTGGTACTGGTCATCATCAGTTCCTGGGTTTCTTGTGCGCCCAAAGCCCACGTGGAAGAGAAAAAAATGGTTGATCTTATGTGTGATGTGATGTTGCTGGAGGCGGGCAATCAAATAAAATATAATTATGCCGCTTTGCCCGACTCGCTTTGGCAGTCTCATTACAATTTTGTCTGTGCCAAACACGAGGTTTCATACGCCGATTTTAAGGCAGAGTTGCTTCGAATGAAGGCCGACCCCGAGGCGTTTACCGCACTCATGGAAAAAGTAATCACCCAGATGCAGGTGGCAGAACTGAACGCTAGAAAGGGCCGCAAGTGAAATACCCATCTGATTTTGAGCGCATAGTTGGGTTCGATGGCATTCGTTCGTCCATTGCCCAGCGCTGCAAATACCCCTCAACCCAAAATTTGGTTGCCAAGTGGGAAATGCAAACAACCTATGAGGCGGTGATGCTGCAATTGGATTTGTTGGATCAGGTTCACCAGCTCAACGAATTATCGCCCAGTGTTCTGCAATTTCAAGGCGAGGATATTCATGCGTATTTGCCTCATTTGGCCATTGAGAATTTTTATTTGGAAGAAGAGGCCCTCGCAGCCATTTTGGCAACAACCCAAACCTATCAAAAGTTGGCGACTACCGTGCAGTTGCGCGCCGATTTTTGGGCTTTGTTGTCGGCCGAGCTGCCCAACGAAGACTATACCAAAAAAATCGCGGCGATTGTAGGTCGGGTTATCGATGAATTTAATCAAATATCGGTGCGTGCAACCCCGCA
>JBJTNN010000242.1:0-5998 GCA_046074125.1 Bacteroidota bacterium | reverse complement strand
GTATTCCAAAATGCCTTTCATTGGACCTTCAGCGGCTGCTTTCATGGCTGCATTGATCTGCTCTACGGTGGCAGGCGTTTTCAATACACAAGTGAAATCCGTAACTGAACCATCTGGAATGGGAACACGCATCGCGTTTCCGTTCAGTTTGCCTTTCAAATGAGGCAACACCAATCCTACCGCTTTTGCGGCACCAGTGCTGGTAGGAACAATGCTATAAGCAGCGGCACGGGCACGACGCAAATCTTTGTGCGGTGCATCGGCCAAGTTTTGATCTGCTGTATAAGCGTGGATGGTTGTCATGAAACCTTGCTCAAGACCAAAAGCATCATCCAATACTTTTACCATTGGCGCCAAACAGTTGGTTGTGCAGCTTGCGTTCGACATGATTGACTCAGTGCCGTCGATTACTTCACTATTCACACCCAACACTACGGTTTTCACATCACCGGTTGCAGGGGCAGAAATGACAACTTTCTTCGCTCCGGCTTCCAAGTGCATCGCTGCTTTGGCGGCATCCGTGAAAATACCTGTAGATTCCAAAACTACATCTACACCCATAGCACCCCAAGGCAATGATTTGGGATCGCGCTCAGCAAGGGCTTTGATTTTCTTGCCGTTGATGATCAAATGTTCTGCATCAGAAGAAACGGTGCCAGGGAATTTCCCGTGAACAGAGTCGTATTTCAACAAATGCGCCAAGGTGGCATTGTCGGTTAGATCGTTGATCGCAACAACCTCAACACCAGGTTTGTTGATCAAAAATTTGAAGGCGTGACGGCCGATACGACCAAATCCATTGATGGCTACTTTCATGATATTCTATCTATTGGTTTTGTTTTTGCAAATTTACGTGTTTTTGTTGGAGTGCTTTGTCAGAAAATCGGCATAGGCCATTTCAATTCCCGACTGAAGATCTGTTTTGGGTTTCCATCCGGTAGCGAACAATCTTCCTGAATCCATGAGTTTTTTGGGTGTTCCGTTGGGTTTTGAACTGTCAAATACAATGTTTCCATCGAATCCAACTATGCGAGCCACGGTTTTTGCCAAATCGCCAATGGTGATATCGCTGCCATAACCCACATTCACAAATTCCTTTTCGTTGTAATTTAACATGAGGTACACCAATGCGTTGGCTAGGTCATCGGCATACAAAAATTCACGCATCGGAGAACCATCGCCCCAAACCACGACCTCGGGAGCGCCAGATTCTTTGGCCTCATGAAACTTGCGAATCAAAGCGGGCAACACATGGCTATTTTCTGGATGATAGTTGTCGTTTGGACCATACATATTGGTGGGCATGGCGGAAATGAAATTGCACCCATATTGGTCTCGATATGCCTCACACATTTTTATACCTGTAATTTTCGCGATGGCATAAGGTTCGTTGGTTGGCTCCAGATATCCACTCAACAAATAGTCTTCTTTCAACGGCTGAGGTGCCAATTTGGGATAGATGCAAGAACTGCCCAAGAACAACAATTTCTTTACCCCAAATACATAGGCGTTATGGATCAAGTTGTTTTGAATGCTCAGATTGTCGTACAGAAACTCTGCCCTGTAAGTATTGTTCGCCAAGATTCCTCCCACTTTCGCGGCAGCTACGAAAACGTAATCTGGTTTTTCTTCGCGATAAAACGCCTCCACGGCTGCTTGGCTACGCAGGTCCAATTCTGCACTGCTTCGGGTAACAATGTTGTGATAACCCAATCGCTCTAGCTCACGAACGATGGCTGAGCCCACCATGCCTCGGTGACCTGCCACGTAAATTTTCGCTTGCTGTTCCATTATTCGAAATAATTCTTGGTTTGGAATCCGCCGTCTTTCAAATAGGTTTCTTTCTGCATCACTTTGATATCGCTTTGCATCATGTCAGTAACCAAGTCTTGTAGTGTGTGCTTGGGCGACCATCCCAACTTTGTGCGGGCTTTGGTGGCATCGCCGATGAGCAAATCTACCTCGGTTGGACGGAAATATTTGGGGTCTACAAACACCAGTTCTTGTCCGATCGTCAACGCACATTTTTGTCCCGTTGCCGCCTCAAAAGTCGCTTCATCGATGCCATCAACGTACCCCACTTCGTTCACGCCTTCACCTTTAAATGCCATGGCAATACCCACATGTTTGAAGCTCATGCGCACGAATTCTCTAATTTCTGTGGTCACGCCGGTTGCGATAACAAAATCCTCTGCTTTCTCTTGCTGCAATATCAGCCACATGGCCTCTATGTAATCTTTGGCGTGGCCCCAATCTCGCTTTGAATTCAGGTTACCCAAGTACAATTTATTTTGCAAGCCCAAGGCTATGCGCGCCGTGGCGCGGGTAATTTTTCTGGTTACGAAAGTTTCCCCGCGGATGGGACTTTCGTGGTTGAACAAAATTCCACTGCAAGCATAGATGTCGTAGGCCTCACGGTAGTTTACCGTAATCCAAAATCCATACATCTTTGCCACTGCATAAGGACTTCTGGGATAGAAGGGTGTTGTTTCCTTTTGGGGGATTTCTTGAACCAAACCGTACAATTCACTCGTTGAGGCTTGATAAATGCGTGTTTTCTTCGTCAATCCCAATATTCTTATCGCCTCTAACAAACGCAGTGTTCCTACCGCATCGCAGTTGGCCGTGTATTCGGGGGTTTCAAAACTCACATGAACGTGGCTCATGGCTCCCAAATTGTAAATTTCATCGGGTTGTACCTCTTGAATGATGCGAATTAGGTTGGTTGAATCCGTTAAATCACCATAATGCATCTTGAAGTTGGCCCCTTCGATGTGCGGATCTTCGTAGATATGGTCTACCCGGTCTGTATTGAATAATGAACTACGACGCTTGATGCCATGCACCTTGTAGCCTTTTTTCAAAAGAAATTCGGCCAAATAGGCCCCGTCTTGTCCGGTTATACCGGTGATTAATGCAACCTTCATTATTTTGCACAAAATTACACAAAACATTTATGGTGTTATTGTTTGCCCACCAAAATTCCGCGCGACTTCACTACATTATTGAGGAGGTTGTTTTGCGTCGTTTGGGCATACAGGTTCGCCTTACCCACAGCTTGGTGGAATTTCAAAACGAGATTGCCACTTTCAAGATTGCTTATGCCCCCTCACCCGATGGTTTTTTGGAGCTCAGCAATTGTGTGTGGATGCATGATGCTGGGTTGTTGTTTGAGGATTTCGTTCGTGCGAAAGGCGATTTTCCAACCCTTCAACAATATCCGATCACACAAGCTACTCACCCTGCGGGTGTATCTAACCTAGAGCACCTCGATTCTATTTGGGGTTTGTTTCCATTTTTACCCAACAATTCCGCGAGTCTTGACAAGGTCAACGCCATTGATTTGGACTCAACGGTGATTCCCTTTGATTTATTTTCTGCGATATTTTGGTGTCTTACCCGATATGAGGAGGTGCAATGGGGAATTGCTCAGTCAACAAATGGTGCGTCACAAAATATTGAGATTGATGCACACGGGCGGTATCCAGCGAGCGAGAGTTTGTTTGCACAAAACCAGTGTTTAGAAATACCATTGGTAGATCAGTGGACTTATTTGTTGGGGCATTTCTTGGGAGCAAAACCCAGCAACGATTGGTCAATTGTTGCTACGGCGGATATTGACATGGCTTTGCGTTATGGCGGCAGAACAGCCATTACCCAGTTGGCTTCCTTGCTGAGGGATTTGATCAAGATGCCCCAGCTGGTTTTCGAACGCTTGGGTGTTTTACTTGGAAAAAAGGACCCGTATGCCATGGATAATGGTACATTGGATTTGCTGAAAAACACTGATCTCACAGACCCATTTTCCCCTAAATTATTCCTTCTGACATCGGCCAAAAGAGACCAACGCAACAAGCAAATAGGCCCACGCGCGCTAGAGAAAGAATTTCAACGAATCAAAAAACACATTGCCTTCAACACACATTGGGTAGGGATTCATCCATCGTGGCAAGAAAAAAGCAATGCCATGAAAACCATTACTGCTTGGGAAGAAGAAAAACAGACCTTTTCTACACTTATTGGCGATGCACCGAAACACAGCCGTTTCCATTTTATTCATATGCATTTGCCCCAATCATATCAATTACTGCTGCAGCTGGGAATTCAGACCGACTGGAGCATGGGATATCCCGATGCTGTTGGATTTCGGGCGGGAACAGCCGTTCCTTTTCATTGGTACGACCTTATCGCTGAAAAATCTACTCCTTTGAAGGTCGTTCCTTTTTGCATCATGGACGTTACATGTAAAAATTATTTAAATTTATCTCACGATCAATCAATTGCTTTAGGCTTATCACTTAAACAAACCATTTCATCATGGGGTGGTGTATTTTGTTTCATCTTTCACAACGAATCTGTCTCTGATAGCCACCCATGGAAGGGTTGGAAAAACGTGATTGTTTCATGGTCACAACCGTTAACTCCATAAACGAGCCCAAACTCATACAATGAAAATCGCGCTGGTATACCGCAAAGACATCGACACCCGGTTGTGGGATGGTGCCATCTTTAGGTCAAGGGTTCCATTGGTTTACGCACTTTCCGATTATTTGGATGCTCTCTGTGGCGGTCATTGGGCGGCATTGATTTATGGCAACTACGAGGCGGTATTTCCGCTACCATTAAAAACCAAATGGGGGTTTACCTATGTTGTTCAACCGAAGTTTTGTCAACAATTGGGTGCCTTTGGCTCAAACCAAACCCTTACAACCCAAGATTTTATCGCTGCGATTCCAAAAAAATTTCTTCGCGTTCAACTTCAATTGAATCCGTATTTCGACCAGGGTAAAACCATCGCTTTGGCATCAAAAACCAACTATGTGCTTCCCCTATCTGAGCCACCAACCTACAACAAAGATTGCCGGAAAAATCTCTCCGCGCTAAGCAAGTTGCCCATCGAATACACCGTTAACGATTTAACATTCGCAGACGTGGTAGGGGTATATCGCGACGCTTGGGGCGAGGCCAACCAGCATGTAGCGAGCCGAGACTATGAAAATTTCATTTCGGCTTGTACACTTTTACAATCGAAATATGGCGCGGCCTACACCTTAAGCGCAAAGAACACAGAAAGCAAGCAGTTGCTTGGTGCGGCCATTTTGTTGGGCTTGCCAAAGGAAAAGGACCTGTCCTGTAACCATCTGCATTATGTTTGTGCCGGTCCCACAGAATCTGGCAAACCTTTGGGAATCATGCACGGAATCATTGATGCCGCCATTCAAATGCACGTGGGCGATCATTGTTTTTTTGATTTCGAAGGCAGCAGCATTCCAAGTGTTGCCGCTTTTTACCAAAAATTCGGACCCGAAAACACCCCCTTTTACTTGCTACGCAGAGGCATTTGATGTGGTGAATTTCAGCCGCCTAAGCTCGGTTGGTGTATCTTCGCATTATGAACCCGTGGATTCAAGCTGCACGCCTCCGTACATTGCCTCTCGCGCTATCTGGGATTTTGCTCGGGGCTGCCGTTTCACATCTCTGTTTTGAAGGATTGTCTTCCCTGCCCCACCAATCTCCAGAGAATACCATTTCGCCATGGATTCTTTTGCTGTTGGCCATAATTACCGCAACACTGTTACAAGTATTGAGCAATTACGCAAACGATCTGGGTGATTTTTCCAAGGGTACGGATGTAGTGGCCAAGCGAACAGACCGGGCATTGGCCTCTGGTCAAATCACCGCGTCAGCCATGAAACGTGCACTGTGGCTCGTTGGCGGACTGGCCTTGATTTGCGGTTTGGGATTGATTTATATTTCGGGACTGTTCCAATCTGAATCGGGATGGTATTTGTTGGCAGTTGGGTTGTTGGCAATCCTTGCCGCTTTGGGGTACACACTGGGCAAAAACGCCTATGGATATTGGGGTTTGGGCGATTTGTCTGTTGTCTTGTTTTTCGGGGTTGTCCCTGTGATGGGGATGGGATTGCTGAATGGTTTTTTCTATGATGCTGCATCAAGCAAATACTTGGATGTTTTTGTCATGGCAGGTGTTGGGATG
>JBJTNN010000241.1:0-3132 GCA_046074125.1 Bacteroidota bacterium | reverse complement strand
ACCGTGGGCACCACGTCCGCCGTAAGTGTCTACGATGATTTTACGACCGGTTAACCCGGTATCTCCATGCGGTCCACCTATCACAAACTTGCCGGTGGGGTTGATGTGGAATTTGATCTCAGAACCAAACAAGGCCTGAATGTGGGCCGGCAATTGGGCTTTCACCCGGGGCACCAACAAATTCACGATGTCGTCGTGGATCTTTTGCAACATGGCTTCGTCTTCGGCGAAATCGTCGTGCTGGGTTGAAATCACAATGGTATCAATGTTCAAGGGCTTGTGGTCATCAGAATATTGGATGGTCACTTGGCTCTTGGCATCCGGACGCAAATAAGGGATCTCTTTACACTCGCGGCGCATAGCAGCTAACTCTTCCAAGAGGAGGTGGGCCAACATCAAGGGCAAAGGCATGTAGTTGTCGGTTTCGTTGTTGGCGTAACCAAACATCATCCCTTGGTCACCGGCACCCTGATCCTCAGGGTTCTTGCGCTCCACGCCCTGATTGATATCGGGGCTTTGTTCGTGGATAGCGCTCAAAATACCACAGCTGTTCGCATCAAACATATACTCACTTTTTGTGTAGCCGATTTTGGCAATCACATCACGTGCTATCTTTTGCACATCCAAATAAGCGTCTGACTTCACCTCGCCAGCCAAAACCACTTGTCCGGTAGTTACTAAGGTTTCACATGCAACCTTACTGTCGGGGTCATAAGCCAAAAAATGATCAATCAATGCATCTGAAATCTGATCTGCTACTTTGTCTGGGTGTCCTTCCGACACGGATTCTGAAGTAAAGAAATAAGGCATAAGTTATTTTGTGCAAATATACTACTAAGGATACGAAGATAATTGCAGCCCTCAAAGTCGGCGCAGTAATTTCACAGAGGATACAATTTCTTTCGTGTATAAACCACCTTTAGTAAGGCCGAAACAAATCACCCATTTGGAGTTCAGTGACCAATAATTTGTGGTCGGAAGGTACGTCGTTGCGGCTGTGATATCGGATGGCCCGCATGGGATTGTCGAACAGCAAGTAATCAATCCGGAAACTGGGCATCGACCCCTTATACGTGGTTTCCAAACCCTTACCGGCCTCGCAAAAAGCGTCTTTCATCCCTGCGCTTAATTGTCGGTAAGTATAGCTGACCGGTATATCATTAAAATCCCCACAGACCAATTTGGGGTAATCGCAGGCAATCATACTCTCTTTAACCAGATCTACCTGTTCTGCCCTGCGTTGGTAACCCATACGAAGTCGGGTGATGATGTTCTTACTGCCTTCCACATCGATTTGTGCCTGGGTGGTTTGCTGTTTCACTACGGCATAGTCTTCTTTAGCAAAGCGAAACGATTGCAAATGCAAATTATAGATTCGGAGTCTCGCCTTTCGATGCTGTTCATCCGGGCTGGGGATTTCAACATCCACCCACATGGCCATGTTGCCGGTATTGGGTCCCAGTGAAAGTGGCTGCCAACGTTTGATGCGAAATTTGCTCAACACAATCATTCCGTAGGGTCTTTGGTTCGACAACGTATATGATTGAGAATAGTCAAATCCACCCTCAGCTTTCAAAAATCGGGCGAGCGCTTTCAATCCGCCCGCTTTCGCATATACTTCCTGCAAGCACAAAATATCAGGTTGTTCCGCTTTTAGTACCTGTAAAAATGAATCCATCGCCGGCATGTATTCAGTATTCACAATACCCACGGATGACTCATCCTGATACAAACCAAACAATTGGGCGTTATAGGTAACCACTTTCAACGTTTGTACCGTGCTGGAGGGAAGCACATTAGATGTTTCCACCGAGATGGATCTGCTCTTCTGAACTTGATCATGGTCATTCCATTGAATGTATAAACTGGCCGGTCCTAAGTTCAACAGCAAACAAGACAATGCAAACAGGCTGCGCCATTTGCGCTGAATGAGCCAGTACACCAGGGCCAGGGTCATGAGCAAAAACAACACCGGAAATCCCAATCCCAACAACGGGATCCACGAGTTGGTGGCCGGCGAAATGTTGGGGGCAAAACTGGATAACACCAACAAAATACCCAGAACTACGGTGGCAGGAAAGGCGATGAGGTTGAGCAGTTTCATGTTAGTCGGTTTTGCTGGCCTTGAACAAGGTCTCCTTTTCCTTGGCGCTGAGGTTGTTATAGCCCACCTGTGATATTTTGTCGAGGATGGCGTTGACTTCGGCTTCGGAGGGACCGTTTTTCTTGAGCGATTTTTTCGAATCTAGGGGTTTGTTGCCTTTTTCAAAACGCAAGGCGGTATTTCGAGACGATTTTTTTGTAAATAGGCCCGAAATAGGAGGCATAGGTAGCTGAAAAGAAGATTTTAAGGTTAAATAAACATAACCTGCACCCCAGAGTATGCCCCCGATGTGGGCGGTATACCCCCCGATGTTGCTACCACTGGCCAGCCCAGAGAGGTCGAGCAGTACCTTTACCAACGCAATCCAGCGCAGTTCCACTTCAATCAAGCCAAACAAAAAAAGTTTGTAGCGGGGGGTGAATAGGGCCGTGCCGATGACCACGGCCGACACCCCACCGGATGCTCCCAGCAGTTGCATGGGGGTTTGAAGGTCACTGTAGACCGACATCGAATATACCAGCTGAAAGACTATCACCCCGGAAATGCCACCACCCAGGAACAGCCAATAGATGGGTTTGGCGCCCACGAGGTCTTCGAGGATGCTACCTACAAAATACAGCCAAAGCAGGTTGCCTAGCAGGTGCCACAGACTCAGGTGCAGGAACATGTAAGTGAGCACCGACCAGGGCTTATACCAAACCGAGGGGGTATAGGTGAGGAAGTACAGCGGGGTTTCGAGGCGGAACAGTTGTAGCAGCAGGGCCGGCACAAAGACCAGCACACAAAGAAAGATGAGCTGCTGAACCGCGGGTTTCGGGCTTTGGATCCAATCGCGCAGGGTGGCCATGAGGGTTACTGTGGGGCGTTAGGGCAGGGTCAAAAGTTATTGGTTGAACCGGTTGTAGCGCTGTCGGTCGAGCCGCTTCCACACAAAAATCATCAACAAGCCCGTGGCGGCACCACCGATGTGGGCAAAGTGGGCCACGTTATCGCCGCTGAAGCTGCCCAGTCCGAGCACAATATCAAGT
>JBJTNN010000240.1:0-6963 GCA_046074125.1 Bacteroidota bacterium | reverse complement strand
GAACCGTGCTGTGCGACACCCTCCTGTTCAACAAAAAAGACCAAAGCGGCATCGCCCACGGACGGGTTTACATCCACGACACACTCGACCAATGGCAGGTATGGGGACAGCATGCGCATTACCGCGGCAACGCCAAATCGTTTTCGGTGTGGGACCGCGCCGTGGCCTACCAAGGCAGTGGCAAAGACCTGTTTCGCATCAAAGGCGATACCCTGCATTACAACAGCGACAGCGCCCAACCCATCGCGCTGCAAGCCATCCACCACGTGGCGTTCACCCAACAAACCGCCTCGGGCACCTGCCACAAACTCACTTCGGCCAGACGTGATTCTACCTTCTATTTCAGCGGCGAGCCGGTACTGTGGGACTCCCTCACGCGACTCAGCGGTGATTCCATGGAAATGCAAGTGAAACAGCAAAAAATCCGCAGTCTCAAGGCCTTTCCCAACGCCTTCGTGGCCATCAAAGAAGACAATTTACACTATTCGCAGATTCAGGGAGATTCGATGTTTCAGCAATTCACGGAGCAACAAAAACTATCACAAGTGCAAGTGTCCCGCAAAGCCCAAAGCGTATACTATCTGCGCGATGCCGATACCCTGCAATCAGCCAACCTCGTGAGTAGCGAAAACATGAACATCCGTTTCGAAGTCGGTAAAATCAGCAGCATTGCTTTTTACGAAAACCCCAAAGGCGTGCTTTACCCCATTGCTGATTTGCCCGCCGATGAAGCCAAACTACCCCGTTTTGTTTATGATATCCAAAACAAACCCACCACCGATACGTTTATCCCTCCGCATACCGTGACCGCGCCAGCCTTCCCCTATCCCACAGAGGCCCAACGCAAAGCCTTGCAGCGGAATGCCAACAAAAAAGCGAACCCCAAGACCGATAAAAAATAACGCCCTCTAGTCCGCCCATGCAAATCATCCACCGCCTCCGCTACCTGCTCCTGGTTTTCCTGCTGGGATTCGGTGCCCAAAAAGCGCAGGCACAAGTCATGGGCTTGGTGGTAGACACCGCAAAAGCGCCCCTGCCCATGGTGCAAATCTTCGACCGCGATGGCGCCAAACTCGGACAAACCCGCCTCGATGGGTACTTTTCGCTGAACCTGAGAACCGGTTCCTACAAACTCATCTTCTCCCACCCCGATTTCCATAGCACCGAAATCCCCCTGGTGGTCAATTACAACAGCAAAGACACCCTCAACATCATCCTTACGCCCAAAACAGAGAAAATTGGGGCCGTGGAGATTCGCCGCGATTACAAAGACCCCGCCGCCGACTACATGCGAAAAGCCATCGCCCAGCGCGATTTTTGGCATAGCCGCATCCCAAACCAAAGCGCCGACATTTATATCAAAGCCTTCGAAATCACTGAGCAAAAATTCAAGAATAAACCCGCCGCCGTGAAGGTAGACGCCGACATCGACCCGCTCGATGCCGCCGCCCTCGGTACCGACAATAACCCCTACACCGAAGGCAGTACATCCCCCGTGGTTGCCGATACCTCGAAAAACAAAACCTCGAGCAACGCCTCCGCCCTCGTGGAAATTGTTATGCAGCGCGATGCCTCCACCGACGGAAAAATCAAAGAAACCCGCAACGGCGTGCAAAAAGTGGGGTCCAAAGCCGGACTCTTCTATCTCTCCACCACCGAAGGCGATTTTAACCTCTACCAAAACCTGCTGGATGTCCCCGCCCTCTGTCCGCTCCCCATCATGTCGCCCCTCTCCAACTCGGCCCTGATGGCCTACAAATTCAAATTTTTGGGCGCCTACCAACACCCGGAATTTGGACGGATATTGCGGATTGGGATGTCGGGCCGACAAACCGCCAACGCCACCCTATCTGGGGAGTTGCACCTGGTGGATACCGCCTTTTGGATCCTGAAGGCCGAGCTCAACTTTCCCCGACACTTGATGGCCGAATACGACGTGATGACGCTATCGCAATACCAGCGGCTCGACAGCAACGAATACTTGCTCACCGATTCGCAGCGCTTCAACTACGCCACCAAATACGGCAAAACCACCAACAAAGCCACCACGCTGGTCGATTACAAAAAGGTGACCGTGGTGCCTAGCTTCCCCAAAAACCATTTCGGGTTGGAAGTGAGCAAAACCACCCAAGAGGCCTACGAACGCGATTCCACCTATTGGCAGCAGCAGCGCACCCAACCCCTCACCCAGCAAGAAACCAAGTTCATCAATCGCGCCGATAGCATACAGCGGGTGGTGACATCCGACAAATACCTCGACTCGGTGGAAGCCAAAATCAACAAAGTGACCTTCAAATCGTTGGTGCTGGAAGGACAGGGCTACCGCGACCGCAAAAAAGGCATCACCATGCGGTTTCAGCCGCTGTGGAACCTCTACCAGCCCTGGTGGCCGGGCGGCGCGAGGATCAGTTTGTGGAACGGGATCGACAAGACGTTCGACAACAAAAAGACCTTCCAATTCAACGAAAACCTCTCTTACGGGGTGAACAACAAAGACGTTCGCGGCACCATTTACATGTCGCACCTATACAACCCCTACAAACGGGCGATGATTTTTGCCTCGGTGGGTCGCGATTTCGGGATGGTAAACATGAATGCGGCTTATGTGGATTTGTTTCGGCGCGACAACTTTTACCAGAACAAGCACCTCAATGTGTATCACCGACAGGAGCTGATCAATGGCCTGTTTTTGCAGGTTCAGGGGGAGTTGAGCGACAGAAAAGACATGTCGACCTACGTGTTCGACGAATTCGGCGACAGTTTGTTTGAGAACAACAAACCCTTAAAATTTGTGGACCATCGGGCATTTTTCGCCTCGGTAAACCTCTCTTATACGCCCTTTCAGCGATACATGTCGGAACCCAAGCAAAAGGTGATTTTGGGCTCGGCCTGGCCCACGTTCAGCATCAATTACAAGCAGGCGGTGCCTGGGGTTTTCAAGAGCAACATCGACTACCAGTATTTGGAGTATCGCATCGACCACAGTTTTCCTTGGGGATTGATGGGCAACAGCGAGATCAGGGCGGTGAGCGGCAGTTTTTTGAGCAGCCGAAACGTGAATGTGGTGGATTACCGTTACCAACGTCGGGCCGATCCGGTGATTTTCACCCCACCGATGTTTGCGTTTCAGCAGTTGGATTCCACGTTTATCACGTTCAAGCGATTCTACGAGGTGCATTACCAGCACAGTTTCAACGGGAGTTTGGTGAACAAGGTGCCTTTTTTGAAGAAGTTGAGTTTATACGAACGGGCGGGGGTGAATGTGTTGTATGCGCCGGAACGACGGAATCTGTTCTTTTACGAGGGCTACGCCGGGGTAGACAAGCTGGTACGGATTTGGCGCGACCGCTTCAAGATCGGGATTTACTATACGGCGGGCTATGCCAATTTGTTCGAAAAACCCCGTTACGGCTTCAAAATCAATTTCGAATACTACGACCGCCTGAACAATAAGTGGTAGTTAAACTTCAACTACAAAAAGCTGGGAGAAATCAACTTAGTACCCGTTCACTCTACTCCACCGTGACACTCTTGGCCAGATTTCTTGGCTGATCCACATTACAACCGCGCATTACCGCAATATGATAACTTAGGAGTTGCAGAGGCACTGTATTCACCAAGGGACTTAAGGCCTCGATCGTTTCAGGCACCTGAATCACATGATCTACCATCTCATTTAACCCGTTGTTTCCCTCGCTCACGATGGCTATCACCTTGCCTTTTCTGGCCTTCACTTCTTGTATATTGCTGACCACCTTCTCATAGTGCTCAGAGTTGGTAGCTATCACCACAACAGGCATCTCTTCGTCAATCAAAGCGATCGGACCGTGTTTCATTTCTGCTGCAGGATACCCCTCAGCATGAATATAACTAATCTCCTTCAACTTCAACGCACCCTCCAAGGCAACAGGGAAATTATAACCCCTACCGAGATACAAGAAATTCTTGGAATCCTTGTATTGCTCCGCGAGTTTCACAATCTCGTCATTCAACAATAATGCCTTTTCAATTTTCTCAGGAATTGCTTCCATTTCCTGGTAAAAAGCCATTATGGCAGACAAAGTCATCGTTCCTCTCAACTTTGCAATTCCCACTGCCATCAGCGCTAACACGGTAACTTGAGCTGTAAATGCCTTAGTACTTGCGACCCCGATCTCTGGACCGGCATGGGTGTAAGCCCCTGCATCACTCATCCTAGGGATACTCGAGCCCACCACATTACACACCCCAAACACCGAAGCACCCTTGCGCTTGGCTAATTCCATGGCTGCCAAAGAATCTGCCGTCTCCCCGCTCTGAGATATCGCCACGATCAAATCATCGGCGTACAACACCGGATTCCGGTACCGAAACTCTGACGCATATTCCACTTCCACCGGCACACGGGCCAAATCCTCAAACAGATATTCCGCCACCAAACCAGCGTGCCAGCTGGTGCCGCAACCAATCAATATCAATCGCTTGATCTCTTTCAAACGCTCAGCATAGTCCTCCATGCTGCGCATGTGGATTTCTCCGGTCTCAGCGTCGAACCGACCCCTAAAACTGTCATAAATCGACCGTGGCTGTTCATAAATCTCCTTCAGCATGAAGTGCGGGTATCCGCCCTTCTCCAACTGCTCCAAACTCAACTCCAACTCCTGCACATAAGGTACCTGCACCACATTGTCGATGTTCTTCACCGTCAATTCCTTGTTCTCCACAATTGCAATCTCCCCGTCCTTCAAGTAAATTACCTTATTGGTGTACTCCACAATGGGCGTAGCATCCGAGGCAAAGAAAAACTCACCGCGGCCCTTACCAATACCCACCACCAACGGACTGCCTTTTCTTGCGGCAATCAAATGCTCAGGATGGTTTTTACTTAAAATAACAATCGCATAAGCGCCAACCACCTGCTTCAAGGCCGACCTTACCGCATCTGCCAAAGGCAAACCCGTATGCTGCATCACGTCCTCGATCAAGTGGGCCAATACCTCCGTATCTGTATCAGAATGGAAGGTATGTCCGCGCTGCTTCATCCCCTCTTTCAAGGTGGCATAGTTCTCAATGATACCATTGTGGATGATGGCCAAATCACCGCTCTCGCTCAAATGCGGGTGAGAGTTTCTATCGTTGGGTTCACCGTGGGTGGCCCATCGGGTATGTCCCATGCCCATGCCGCCAGAAACATCCTGTCCGGCCGCCTCCTCTTCCAAATTCGCTACCTTGCCCTTCTTCTTGTAAACACGCATATCGCCATTCAACAACGCCACTCCGGCACTGTCATAACCGCGGTATTCAAGACGCTTCAGTCCCTTGATGACAACGTCATAGGCCTGCTTCTCTCCGATATAGGCAACGATTCCACACATGAGGTATGATGTTTGTTTTTATTATTACAACCCAAAGGCCGCTTTCACCGCCCCCACCGCATTGGTTTCTTCCCAAGGGAACAACTTCACCGTTACGGGCAATTCGTTCTTGCTGCCCTTGTTGAACACCTTGGTCACTTCCTTGCACTCACGGCCCATGTGTCCGTAAGCCGCCGTCTCCAAATAAATGGGCGTGCGCAAGTTGAAACGCTGCTCGATGTGGTAAGGACGCAAGCTGAATTCAGGCATCGCCAAAATCTTGGCAGCAATCTCCCCATCAGTCATACTCACTTTGGCGGTATTGTAAGTATCCACAAACAAACCCACGGGCTCAGCCACACCAATGGCGTAACTCACCTGAACCAAGGCCTGATCACAAACACCGGCTGCCACCAAATTCTTGGCAATATGCCTTGTGGCATACGCAGCCGAACGATCCACCTTGCTGGGATCTTTGCCTGAGAACGCACCCCCACCGTGGGCGCCGCGACCGCCATAAGTATCTACAATGATCTTACGACCTGTTAAGCCCGTATCACCATGAGGACCGCCGATCACAAACTTGCCGGTTGGGTTGATGTGGTATTTGATGTCGCCATCAAACAACACCTGAATGTGGGCGGGCAATTTCGCTTTCACGCGGGGCACCAATAAATTCACGATGTCGTCATGAATCTTTTGCAACATCGCCGCATCCTCTGCGAAATCGTCGTGCTGGGTTGAAATCACAATGGTATCGATGTTCAAGGGCTTGTGGTCATCCGAATATTGGATGGTTACTTGGCTCTTGGCATCGGGACGCAAATAAGGAATCTCTTTGCACTCTCTGCGCATCGCGGCCAACTCCTCCAACAACAAATGCGCCAGCATCAACGGCAAAGGCATGTAGTTGTCGGTTTCGTTGTTGGCATAACCAAACATCATTCCTTGGTCGCCGGCACCCTGATCTTCGGGATTCTTACGTTCAACCCCTTGGTTGATGTCGGGACTTTGCTCATGGATGGCGCTCAAAATGCCACAGCTGTTGGCGTCAAACATGTATTCACTTTTGGTGTAGCCAATTTTGGCAATCACCTCACGGGCAATTTTTTGTACGTCGAGATAGGCCTCTGATTTTACCTCACCCGCCAAAACCACTTGTCCGGTGGTTACCAAGGTTTCACATGCCACCTTGCTGTTGGGGTCATAAGCCAAAAAATGGTCAATGAGTGCGTCTGATATTTGATCCGCTACTTTGTCTGGGTGTCCTTCCGACACAGATTCTGAGGTAAAGAAGTAAGGCATAAGTACAATGGTGCAAATATACGCACATAACAAAGATATCTGCACGGCGATACGCGACACTACAGAAATTCACAAAGCGTAGGTGAAAGTTTGTCAATACCCCCGAAATAAATCGCCAATCTGCAATTCGGCGGTGAGGAGTTTGTGATCGCTGGGTACATCGGCCACAGAATGGTAGCGGATCGCCCGCATCGGGTTGTCGTACAGAATGTAATCAATCCGAAAACTCGGCATGCTCCCCTTATACGTGGTTTCCAAGCCCCTACCCGCCTCGCCAAACGCGTCCTTCATCCCCGCGCTCAACTGTCGGTACGTGTAACTCACC
>JBJTNN010000239.1:0-2534 GCA_046074125.1 Bacteroidota bacterium | reverse complement strand
ACATCGCCAGTTACGGGATCAGCAATCATTGGACGCACTTCAATTTTGTCATGTGTACGACGTTTGTCGCGACGGGTTTTCGATATTTTTCGTTTAGGATGTGCCATTTCCTTATTATAGGTTTTTTAGTTGTTTCAATTTCTCCCAACGTGCATCTACCTCGGTTTCTTCGGTAGAATCACTGTTGAGCGTTTCTAGTTTTTGTATCATCGCCTGATCACAGGGCTTGAAGTCCAAATCATCACAATTCCGAATCATTGGCAACGCCAACAAACTGGTCTCATAAACGGTTTGGGCAATACTCAAAGTAAACTCATGCGGACGAAGATAGATCAACTCTACCCCTTCATCTTCATGGTCTTTGTCGGATTCTTCCTGACTGTCAAGCTTCACAATCAACAAATATTTCGTATTGATTTGCATCGGCAAAGCCACCAAACAACGGTGACAATCAACGGTCATGCTTCCAAACATCCGCAAATGTACATGCATCCAATTCGAGGTTTTATCAACCTCGGCAGTCACATTTACATCCGCAGCGTGTATTTCTTTACTCCCCAATGATTCAAAGAACGGCCCGTCAACCCGGAAGTCTAAGTTGTGTTTGCCATCTTTCAATTTGACAAACTCTATGCACAGATCTTCCGCTTTGTCGAACATCGCTACTAAAACGAACGGCAAAAATACGCTTTTTGGGGGGAAATTCAAAGGAAAAACGGAATTTATCCGAATCCCTCTTTACTCATGCAACAAAAAACCCCGACCTACAGGCCGGGGTTTTTTGAAGTGTTCTTGTTAATGATTGTGAATCAGTACGATTAATACTCCCACAAATCGTGTTCAAAAATGAACAAATCGTTTTTGATTTCCTCCGCACGCAACAACGAAGCCAATCCATCTTGCTTAAACTCAGGTTTTTGGTTGATGTAGCGATCATCCCACTCCGAAGTTTTCACGATATAGCTATCGAACAAACGGTGTTGGTTGATGTGCTGATCCCAGTTCAAACGCATTGCATCGTTGTAACGGTTGAATACTTCTGATTTTGCCAAAGTTGGACGGCAATCATCCATTTTCAACCAGAAAGGTTTCACATCGTAGGTTTGACCCATGATATTCTTAGGCTGAATCGGCGCGATTCCAATGATGATGGGTTTAAATTCACCATGCTTGTAATCGAATACCCAATCCTCCATGATTTCAAATTTCTGGATCAAATCCCATGAGAAATACTCAGGAAATGATGTATCAACCAAATCCGTTGGGTCATCAGAACCAGGACGTTGTTTAGACGTGGTGATGATTTCCGCAGTAGAACGAATGATGTCTTCCGGAGTGATAATGCGGTTGAAAGAATCTGTTGCATAGGCACGAACCAAACCTTTGGTACCCAATTCCCAGAAAACCTGAGAGATGGGGTTCTTTGGCCATGTCCAAGAACGATTCATTTTTTGACGCAAATCAATCACTCTCCATACACGCTTACGGAATTTAACATCCGCATTACGCAAGTAGGGACGTTGCATAACAATACCTTGCAAGTTACGAATGTTCGTATCTTGGTTTACGTATTCTGGCTCGTAGTGAGGCACAGCAGGGTCATCATAATGTGTACCAATGGTTGGTATCACAATTTCAGCCTCCTTTTTTGGTGCTTCAGCTGCTGGCTCTGAGGTTGCAGGCTCAGAAGAACCAGAACCTTTTTTCGCGGGGGCTGGGTCTGAACCCCATCCACCACCCCAATCTTGGGCTTGCAAACCTGCAGCGGCTACAAATGTGAGTGTGATTAATATGCGTTTCATCGATTTGTTTTTTAGTTTACTGATCCCCCAACGTTGTCGAGGAATTTAGGGGTTTTGTCAGGTCCGATAACTTTGATCTGATCGAATTGAATCAAATCACCAGGGCCCAACATTTTCAAGAAGGCAGCAATCGGAGCCAAACTTGATCCGTTCACCACTTGGATTTTTGGACCGTTGGTACGACGTCCGATGCAAGTAAAGCGGTACGACAATACATCATACTTTACACCATCGTATACGAAGTTATCCAAGGCAGCTACTGCATTCGCCTGAACTTTCATTGCTGACAACGAGATAGGACCGCTAAATCCTACACTACCGGCTTTGAATACTGGACGGGGAACGTTACGTACTTTGAATTTCTTAGAACCCATAGATACTGTACGACCGTCGGGCAACTTCGCAGTTACATTGATCATACATTCGTTACCATTACGGGTAGGGATGATTGCATTGTATGAACCTGGTTTGTTCTGACGCAAACTAACACCACCACCGGTTGCGGTTACACTTACGTTTTTAGGATCTACACCACCCACAGATACTGAAATGGGGTTTGGAAGACCTACGTAAACCACGTTCAACTCATCGGCTGAAATCGCTGCTTGGGGTGCAAACACACTGTACTCAGCTTCGGTTTCGTAGTTGTCAGAACCACCACCATTGGGCTTAGGCACCTGAATACCTACTTTGTATTTTTGAGTTCCAGGAGAAGCAGAAGTCACTTTGTAT
>JBJTNN010000238.1:0-10676 GCA_046074125.1 Bacteroidota bacterium | reverse complement strand
GGTGAATAAACCAAAGTACCTACCGTGGTGATGTTTTCATCGAATTGTAGGGTAATTTGGTTTCTGTCCGATTTTAGAGCACTTTCTACCGACAATAAAATTGGTGCTGAAGTATCTTTATCGCCGCCAGCGGGAGGTACTGGGTTAGCACAAGATTGAAAGAGCGCGGTCAATGCTACACACAACCCCAATCCCAGGTAAGTGAGATGGTTGAGCTTTGATAAAGTTGGGGTCTCTTTCATTGTATCAACGGCCAAAATAAACCAATAATACCTGAATATCCGCGGGGTTTACACCACTAATTCTACTCGCTTGTCCCAGCGTCTGTGGTTGTATTTTCGTTAGTTTTTCCCTGGCCTCCATGCTGATACTGTTTAGTTTCATATAGTCGAAATTCGCAGGAATCATAATATCCTCCAGGCGGTGCATCTTATCAGCCAACTCAATTTCCTTATCGATATATGTTTTGTATTTGATGGAAATACTGGCCCGCTCCTTGGCCAACAAGGGATAGGAATTCAACGCCTCTCCAATGTGTGGAATCGCCAGCAGGTGGTCGAGTTCAATTTGCGGACGTAATAATAGTTTGTTTGCACGTTGCTTTTCGCTGATCGCGGCCACATCAGCAGGTAAGAAATCGGTTACCTCTGCAGGTGTGATGTTGGTTTTGCTCAGAAAATCTATGATTTCATCGGCCTCCCGGTTGATTTGGTGAAGAGCATCCAATCGCCCTTGCGAGGCAAGGCCGATTTCAAAGGCCTTTGGAGTAAGACGCTCATCGGCATTGTCCTGCCTTAGCGATATACGGTATTCGGCCCGCGATGTAAACATGCGATATGGCTCCTCGGTTCCCTTGTTGATCAAGTCATCGATCAAAACACCAATGTATGCCTCGTGCCTGCCCAAAACAAAAGGATCTTTCCCCTGAACACGAAGTGCTGCGTTGATGCCAGCCATCAATCCTTGGCATGCCGCTTCTTCATAACCCGTGGTTCCGTTAATTTGCCCCGCAAAGTATAAACCGCGCAAAGGTTTGGTTTCTAGCGTGTTGTACAATTGGGTGGGCTGGAAGAAGTCGTACTCAATGGCATAACCCGGACGGAAAATCTTGGCGTTTTCAAAACCAGGGATGAGCCTCAAAGCCCTGAGTTGGACATCATCAGGCAACGATGTGCTAAAGCCATTGACATAAACCTCAACCGTATTCCACCCCTCGGGTTCTACGAAGATTTGATGTCGGTTCCTCTCCGCAAAGCGGTTGATTTTATCTTCAATACTCGGACAGTATCTGGGACCAAGACCGGTGATGCTGCCATTATACATGGGGCTATCTACAAATCCTTCCCTCAAAACGTCGTGTACGGCTTCGTTGGTATAGGTGATATAGCAACTGCGTTGTTTGGATAGGGGTTGGGTAACGCTTGAATAACTGAACTTGAATGGTCCGTCATCTCCGGGTTGCTCCTCCATTTTACTGTAATCCAACGACCTGCCATCTACCCGTGGTGGCGTGCCAGTTTTCATTCTACCCGTGGTGAAACCTGCGTCCACCAATTGCTCTGTAATACCCCCAGAAGCATGTTCGCCCATTCTGCCACCCCCGAAATTTTTGCGTCCAATGTGAATCAAACCATTCAGAAATGTTCCCGTTGTTAGTACAACGGTTTCGGCTTCGAAAACCATACCCATGGTGGTTGTTACGCCTTTAACAAATTGATTATCAATGATTAAAGACTTTACACTGTCTTGAAAAAAGTCTACATTGGGGTTGCTCTCCAAGGCCAATCGCCATTCTTCAGCAAAACGCCAACGATCGCTTTGGGCCCGCGGACTCCACATGGCAACGCCCTTGCTTCGGTTTAACATTCGAAACTGTATCATGGTCTTGTCGGTGATGATGCCCGACATGCCACCAAGCGCATCTATTTCGCGGACGATCTGTCCCTTTGCAACCCCACCCATTGCTGGGTTACAACTCATCTTAGCTATGGTTTCCATGTTCATGGTTACCAGTAAGACAGAACAACCCATGGTAGCCGCTGCGTGTGCAGCTTCGCAACCGGCATGGCCGGCGCCTACGACAATCACATCATATCTAGTAGTCATGTTGATTTCGTTTCACGTGAAACGCTAGTTCAAAGAGGACCACAAAGATAAGCAGGCCTCTTCTTCTTGTCTCATTTCTTTTGCTTGGCTTGGTGATTTATCCTTAAATCCCAAGAGATGTAACAAGCCATGAGAAACCACCCTCACAAATTCCATTTCTACGGTCTGATTATGAATAAAGGCGTTTTCTTTCACACGATCAATAGAAATATAAATCTCACCATCCACCTCTTTGGTTTGGCCGTCTGACAAATCAAAAGTGATGATGTCTGTGTAGGTGTCGTGTTGTAAGTGTTCTACGTTAATTGACAGCAAGTGCTCATCATCGACAAAGACATAGGTGAGCTGGCTGATTTTCCAACCCTTGTTTTTTGCGACCCGTTGAAGCAATGATCTTAAGTTGTTTCTGGTTTTTTGATCCAAAAACCGTGATTTTCCTAAAAATTGAATGGTGTTCATTGAATGAGTAACAGCGTTCCGGAATGTCTTGTTTTTTTGTTTCGGTAAGAAGCCTGAATGAGATAGACATACGTTCCTTGTGGAACAATGTCCCCAGATTTGTCTGTTCCATCCCAACCAACAAGTGCATCCCCCTGAAATATGATTTCACCCCAGCGATTGAAAATGGTGAGGGTAGATTCTCCAAGAGAAATGGCAGGGTTGGAAATTTTAAAGACCCGGTTGATTCCAAACGGATTAAAAGCACTGGGTACGAGTGTGGTATCAAATTGACTGCTGTCGAATCCCAAGTAAACCGATTTTTCATTCGAATACAATTCATAGTTTGTCGGTAAGACGCCATCGTTACTATAAATTTTGACACGAAATGTCTGCCACCCGTAGAGGTTGGTGGGTAGAACAAAGGAACTTCCTTTGCCGGAATATAGTGGGTTCCACGTGAAACCGGTTTTTACTTCCAGGTGATAATCAAAGTCTGTTGTAAGCGATGAATTTGTCCAACCAACATGACTATTCCAACTCATAACACGTTGATTTTCAGTAAGTAATATTGTTTTATGTGAAAACGAGGTGTCGTCTTTAATGCCGCAATCATTGGTTCGTATGAGGCGATATTCTCCAACATCTTGCTGTGTCTTAGTGCTTACATCGTTGTATGAAACATTGCCAGCAGTAGAGGTGTTTTGGATGTTCACCCAGGCGCCACCTGCGTATTTTTCTACGGCAAGGGTAGAGGAGGGACCGTCTTTTTTCCAAACCGCATCCAAGTGAACAAGGTCGTTCCCAACGACGCTCACACCACTGATCAAGGTGATGGGTTTGGTGTTGGCCGTTGAAGTGTAGTCAACCACAATGCGGTTGGAAGTACTCGTAACGTTGCCGCCTTGTTTGTGTGCACGAACGATGTAAACGTAGACTTTGTTCAGCTCGTATGTTGCATCAATGAAACTGTAGGTTGAAGGGTCGTTGACCAAATCCGCCGCTACGTCACCCAAAAACGACCATTGATTGTCGGTGACACAAAGTCTCCAAACCGCGTATTTTGAAGCTGTCCACCCCACGTATTTGGTGAATGTGAGCACCGACTTTTTCGCGCACCAAAACTTAGCATCTTTCGAAACCAAAAGTTTAATAGGCGAATGATAATTGCTTAGTAGACCTCCATTTAAACAACTATCAAAAGCAGCAATTGAAAATGAGTTGTTGCCAGTTTTTGGATTGAAAACCGTAGTGTCGAACCGGTAAAATGTAGAAAACGTATCCTTTATCAACGCGTTACCGCCGCCCACAAGTTTAAATAAACTGTAACCCAAAATGTCGGGGTCTAAGGGTTTTCTCCATCCGGCAATAACCTTCTGACTTGAAAACTCAACAGAAATGCTATCGGGCTCGAATTGTGAAGGCGCCTTGTTGTCAACAAACACATGATTGGAAACCAATGTGTCGGTTCCGTTGCATGCAAAAGAGGTAGAAACATAAACCTCCCAAGTCTTGGTGTTTGGCAACGTGGTGCTGATGCTGAATGTGTTCAACAGCGACACTTGTTTCAATAATTTCCAGGGTGAGATTGCATCCTCTCTGCCGTACAAGCGGTGATAGGCAAAACTGCCACATGCGTCAGACGGAGGCGATAAACTTACCGTTAATGTAAAAGTGGGCCTGTCCAAACACGCCCTGTAAATTGTGGCGGGTACGACAACGGCACATAGTTTTGATGTCAAAATCAAAGACAAGAAAAACCAGATATTCCGTTGAAACACCACCAAGATCTGTATTAAGTTTTATCGGTATCACCCGAAAGTACATGTATAAACGATTCCGGATCTAAATAATTGTTGGCCAATGCCATAATCTCTTCCGAGGTTACCGCCCAAATGCCAGAAAGTACGGTTGAGTAGTAGTCCATGGTTAATCCCCGATACATGGCGTGCTGATATTTTCCGCCCATCGCAAATGGACCGTCGAACCCTCCGCGAAATTGACCAGAATAATACTGCTTGATTTTTGTTAACTCGTTATCAGAAAGTAAATTAGATTTCAAATCCGTGAATATTTCGTGAATAACAGCCAACGATTCAACACTGTTTTCACTTTTTAAATCCCCCGAAATAGTCCAAGTAAAATCGTTGAACGCCGGTTTGAAGTAAGATCCAATGCCATAGGTCAATCCCTTCTCCTCCCGCAAAATTTGCATTAACCGAGAACCAAAATATCCACCCAAAACCAAATTTAACAAGGTTAATCCAAATCGCTCACGCTGATTTGCGGGCTTCACATGCCGGCCCAAATTCACATTCACCTGACTCGTTCCTTCAACCCGATGGTACATGGCCTCCTTCGATTTGCCGGGTGTCCCGGTGAATTCATGTTGCTCAATCTCTATGGGCTGTCCTGAATAGTTCGACAAAATCGTAGAAAAATCATCCAACAAAGCATCGTCCACATCGCCAGAAACAAACAACATCAAACGATCCATACCGTAGTGTTCAGATTTAAATTGCTGTAAATCTGTGCGGTTGATGTTTTCGTAGTCCTCCGGATTTCCATGAATCCCCAAAGTGTTGTCGCGCCCGTAAAGGGTTTCAAGAGCGATTCGGCTCGACCAATACTTAGGGGTTTTTTGCTGTCGCTCCAATGAGGCATATCTAACCATTTTGGCCGATTCCAACTCACGGTCTGGGTAGCTGGCCTGTTCGATGTTTTCAATGGACCACTTGAATGCCTCCAAAATGTTTTTCTTGCTCGCCCGCAATACCACCGAAGAACCCAAATGTCCACACTCTGTGCGATGAGTTGCCCCCAAATAGTCTAGGTATTCTATGACTTCATACTCGCTGCGATTTTCGTTCCCCGAAAACATCAAATCATTGGCCAACCCTGCCACATAAGGTTTTGACTGATGAAACGAACCTGAAGCCCAAAACAATTCAACCCGCACAACCCCAATGGAACAAGGGGTGGAAAGGTGAAGTTGATGTCCCGAGGCCAATGTGATGCATCGACTTTCAGGCACCTCAAAGGTTTGAATGGTCTGCGTTTCGGGTCGATTTCTAAGTAGGCTCATGATTTTGGGTGGTAGTTAATGACAGACACAATGTTGTGGTTAAGTGTTTTCTCGGCAACTGATAATACATCGCTCAAGGATATGTTTTCTATGATTTCGTTTTCACGGTTGATATCGTCCAGCGATCCAGCATTCTCAAAATAACAAAGTCGCTGAGCCAATTGCATGGGCTGCGTAGCCTCGAACAGCAACTGGGTAGCATATCTGTTTTTTACGCCTTGATAAATTCGTTCAAGCTCCGCACCCTTGCCAATTTCGCTCTGTAATACAGCCAACAAAGCGGCTTCTCCCTCTTGATGTGTTACGCCATCATTGAGAATGCCATACATCACAAACAAACCTTCTCCCAAGCCGCGCAAGTAAAAACATTCGGCGGCATTTAGCTGCTGCGTTTCTTTAACCAACTTAAGTTGTAAAGGGGAAACGTCTGAACCACCCAGCATTTCTGCAAACAGTTCCAACGAAATGGATGTGGGATCTGAAAAAGAAGGACCTCTCCATACCAAAAATACAGCGGGATTTGGACTTAAATCCTCCGTTTCGAAAAACCGTCTTTCAGTAATCTCAGCATCGGTTTCGTAGTGGTTTTTATTTGCTTCTCCTGGTTTGTGGATGTCGCCAAACCACTTCTCCGCAAGTGCTTGTGTTTGCTGTAAATCAATGTTACCCACCACCGAAATCACAGCGTTTTGTGGGGAATAAAATTTGTTGTAAAAAGATTGAACGTCTTCAAGCACCGCGTCTTCAATGTGCTTAATATCCAATCCGATCGTTGGCCATTGATAGGGGCTGTTTTGGTAAACCACGGAACGAATGTGATGCCACAACATTCCGAATGGGGCGTTGAAACAGCGTTGTTTAAACTCCTCAACAACCACACCCCGTTGTACAGACAACGATTTTTCATCAATCGTTAAAGCCCTCATCCGGTCACTCTCTAGCCAAAAGGCCGTTTCCACGTTTTCAGAGGGCATGACCAAATAGTAATTGGTAAATTCATTGTTCGTGAAAGCATTGTTTTGTCCACCCGCCTCCTCAACCTCTTTGTCGAAAACAGGAACATTCTCGCTGCCTGCAAACATTAGATGCTCAAACAAATGTGCAAAACCTGTTTTGGACGAAACCTCATCGCGAGCCCCAACATTGTAAAGGGTGTTTAGAACAACGGTGGTCCGTGTATTGTCTTGCAAATGAATGACCCTGAGGCCGTTCTTCAGCACGAATTTGTTGTATAAATGCACAACACAAATTTACCAAATAGATGGAGCGTAAAAAAAACACCCCGCCGGCGATTACCAACAGGGTGTTTAACTGTACAGTGCAGGCTAATTTACTCTCCTGCAGGCTGCAAATCGTCCTCGGTGATTTGTACGGATTTCCCTTTCGCCTCTATCAGAAGGATGTTTTTAACAACCACCTCTGATGTCTCTTTTTTCTGTCCGTCCGCATCCAAATAAGAACGATGTTGCAATCTCCCTTCTACCATGAGTTTGCTTCCTTTTTTCACCATTTTCTCAAATCGGTCGGCCACCGCACCCCATGCCACCAAACGGTGCCACTGGGTGTTGTTTACCACATCCCCCGACAACAATGTAACGCGTTCATTGGTTGCCAAAGTCAGTTTTGCCAACTTTTTTCCACTCTCAAACTCACGGATTTCTGGATCATAACCCACATTTCCGACTAACCTAACGGAATTCAATAAATTTTTCATAACTCTTCTCTCGTAAATAACTGTATAACAAATAATAAGACTGTGTCAATGTACGCCCGTGGCCTTTGGTTGCCATCAACAATACAAAGTTGAGTGTTCACCTTGTTGTTAGTCGGAAAGCAATCATTTATAAACGATTATAAACGATTAATATAAACCACTCGTTTTGGGGGATATTCTTAGAATGTTTGTATTGTCTCAAAATCGATTATGGAAAATCAATACAACACCGTGGGTTGCTGCAGAGAATGTAGCGACAAACTGAAAGGACGGGCCGACAAGCTGTTTTGCAATGATGCATGCAGAAGTGCGTTTAACAATAGAAAAAACAAAGAGCAGTTAGACCCCCTAAAATCCATCAATCGCGTATTGGTGAAAAATCGCAAAATCTTAAAAGAAGTGTACGAAACATCGAATGGAATTAATACTGTTTCGATGAGGCGTCTCGAAAACAAAGGATTCCTTTTCAACTTCTTTACCCATACCGAAGAACCACAAACAGGAAATTGCTATCGATACTGCTACGAATTTGGTTACGCTGAAGCAAAAAACGGTGAACTGATGATTACCAAATACCCCGGCACGTATTTGTAAAACTGCGGTCCCCCGAATTTACACTACCTTTGTAAATTCAAAAGGCATCAGTTATGGCAAAGTCTCCCAAGAATGAACAAGGCAATGGCAAAAAATTCCAGGTTAGACAACCCGGAGAAAAACGCAATCGCAAAATAGACTTTGATAAAACAGAGCCGAAAAAAACCAAATTCTTTGGTGAAAACAATTCGGGTGGCGCGCCTTCTCGCTCCAGGGATAAAAAATCGTTCGGTGATCGCAACGACAAACCCAGCTTCGGCAACCGCTTTGAAAAAAATAATCGCTTCGAAGGTCGCGACGATAATAGAAGAGACAACAATCGCACAGGATTTTCAAGAGGCGATAAACCATCGTACGGTGCGGATAGACCTGCCCGAAACAACAACCCACGGTTCGATCGTACGACTTCGTCCGATGACAATGCCCGCGGTGGATTCAAAAAAGGAAACCCGCGCTTTGCTGAAAAAGGGGGATTTACCGGTGGTGATAAATCGGGTAACCCAAGATTTCCAGGCGATAGAAGTGCGCGCTTTTCAAAAGATGGCGACAATAAAAAACCCTTCAACGATCGCGAAGGCAGGGGTAGATTCGACAAACCGAGATCATTCGACAAGTCAAGGTCATTCGACAAACCCGGATTTTCGGATAAGCCGAGATTCGATAAACCATGGGACAAAGACAACAACCGCGGCGGGTTCAAAAAGCCTTACGATTCCGAGAACAAGCGCAATTTCGATAAACCGAGGTCATTCGATAAGCCCGGATTTTCAGAAAAACCCCGATTCGACAAACCGCGCGAGTTTGGACCAAAAAAAGACTTTGGACCGAAACGCGACTTCGATGAAAAACCCGCACGTAGAAACGAGGAAGATCGACCATCAAAACCATCTGCCAATTCAGGTACAAAAGGATTGGCGAAATTCAAACCAAGGAGTTTCTCCTCAGAATCCGACAGCACACAAGATTTTCAAGAGGTCCAAAAAACCTACGGCATTCCCAAGGCAGAAAAAGCCGATACGCCCAAAGGGTTTAAAGGAAGCAAAAGAGAATTCAACCGCGTTTCTAACAACCTAGAAAAAGGGGCTGAACACGCCAAAAGCAATGAAATTAGACTCAATCGCTATATCGCCAATAGCGGAATTTGTTCTAGACGTGAAGCCGATGAATTGATTTTGCAAGGTCTTGTTCGCGTAAACGGGGAAGTGGTGAATGAATTGGGGACCAAAGTGAAACCTCACGACAACGTAAAAGTAGAAGACCGCAAGGTTATTCCTGAAAAACCGGTATACATCATCATGAACAAACCCAAAGGATATATCACCACAACCGATGATCCCGAAGGTAGAAAAACCGTCATGGACTTGATTGATTTGCCCGGAAAAGAACGCATATACCCCATCGGCCGGTTAGACAGAAATACAACAGGTGTTTTGTTACTGACCAACGACGGTGAGATGACGCAAAAGTTGATGCACCCGAGTTTTGAAATCAAAAAGGTGTATCGTGCCACGCTCGACAGAAAACCATCCAAAGAGCACATGTTGCAATTGGTGGAAGGGGTGGAACTGGAAGACGGCATGATGGCGTTTGAGCAGTGTGGTTTTGTTGAAGAAGGAAAAGAAACCGTGTTGGGCATAGAGATCAAAAGTGGGCGTAACCGCATCGTGCGCAGAATGTTTGAGCACTTTGGTTATGAAGTGACCGCTTTGGATCGTGTGTTGTTGGGGGAATTCGACAAAGTGAAGTTAGGCCGTGGAAAATGGCGTTTCCTAACGGAAAAAGAGATGAACTACGTGGATCGCTTGAAACGAACCAAAGCCAAAGCCCCAAAATAGTGAGGTTTGGGCCGAAACGGGCTGCCTAATATTACCGAGGGTCTCTCAACAAAGACTCCGCCTTCATTTGAGACTGTAAAATGCGCCAATGCATGGGCCACAGATTATTGAGTCCGTTGTTTACGGCATTGGCTGTGCCCAAAGAGAGTCCATTCCATCGCAGACCAACCACGCCTTTCAATTCAGTTTTCTTGGACAAAAATGCCCGTTTTTGATAGGATAGTGCCTCGTCTATGTCGAGATCCAAAGTGGGGTAGGGTACGGTTTTCAGCGACAGCAAATCATATTCAGGATGCACCTTCCATTGGTTTTTGTTGTTTTGACCCACATTGATACCCGTTTGTTTCACGCCAGGCAAAAGGGCGGGTAAATTGGGGTGGTAATCATGCCACAAGCCATTTCGAACGGCCATCAAACCATCGGCAAGGTCATACCCCATAAAATCATTTTTCAGGAACGACGGCAGTTGTTTGCTGGGTTTCATTTTCGCCGATTTGGGCAACGACAATCGCTCTTTGTAAGGTTTTCTTAGGATGGCAAAAAAGAATCCTTCGCCCAGGGTTTGGTTGGGCAACATGCGATATTTCCCCGGCTCAAGTTCGAAAATCCCCAAAGCGGTAGGGAAATCAAATTCCATAATTTCGGCGCCCAAGGTCTCAACAATGTGGTTGATATTGTCTTCGTTTTCTGAGCGGTTGTATGTGCAAGTACTGTAGACCATGATGCCCCCTTCTGCCAAGCTTGGCCAGATATCGTGGGCGATGCGCTGCTGTCGGAGTGTGCAAAGCGTCACATTTTCTTCACTCCACTCATTCACGGCGTCGGGGGTTTTGCGGAACATTCCTTCACCGCTGCAAGGCATATCTGCAATCACGAGTTGGAACAATCCTTTGAGGTTGCTGCC
>JBJTNN010000237.1:0-2560 GCA_046074125.1 Bacteroidota bacterium | reverse complement strand
GCACAAAATGGAAAACATCGTATTTATCCTCGCCGGACTCATTGTAGGGTTGGCCCTTGGATATGTTGTGTTTGTAGCGATGCGCAAATCACAGCTGGAAAAAGAAAAGCAAAGCATCATTGAAGAAGCCAAATTGCAGGGCGAGAACCTGAAGAAGGACCGTATTTTGGAGGCAAAGGAGAAGTACATGCAACTTCGCTCTGAGTACGAAAAAGAATCGAACCGCAGAAACAGCGAGATTGTAAACAGCGAAAACCGCATCAAGCAGAAGGAGCAGTCATTGGACGACAAAATCCGTGCGAACAAGAGCAAGGAGGAGGAGTTGGCCAAGACCAAAGAGCGTTTGGAATCGCAGATTGAGACTTACAAAGTGAAGGAGCGCGAGGCCCAGCAATTGATGGAGCAGCAGTTGGTACAATTGGAAAAAGTGGCGGGTTTGTCGGCTGCTGAGGCCAAGAACCAGATGCTGGAGAACATCAAAGTGCAATCGCACACGGAGGGCTTGACGTTGGCGAAAAACATCGTTGAAGAGGCCAAGTTGGGGGCTACCCGCGAGGCGAAGCGCATCGTATTGCAGACCATTCAGCGCACGGCGGCGGAAACGGCGATCGACAATACGGTAACCAGTTTCCCCTTGGAAAACGACGATGTGAAAGGCAGAATCATTGGCAGGGAGGGTAGAAATATCAAGGCATTTGAAGCAGCTACGGGCGTGGAAATTCTGATCGACGATACCCCAGAAACCATCGTGTTGAGTTGTTATGACCCCATCCGCCGGGAGATTGCCCGTGTGTCGTTGGAGCGTTTGATTCGCGACGGTCGTATCCACCCAGCGCGTATCGAGGAAGTGGTAGAAAAGGTGAAGAAGCAGGTTGAAGAGGAAGTGGTTGAGTGGGGCGAGCGCACCGTGGTAGACTTGGGCATTACCGGTTTGCATCCAGAATTGATTCGTTATGTGGGACGCATGCGTTTCAGAAGTTCATACGGACAGAATTTGTTGAAGCACAGCAGAGAGGTGGCGCGTTTGTGTGCTACGATGGCAGCGGAGATGGGCTTGAACGTGAAGTTGGCGAAGCGCGCGGGCTTGTTGCACGATATCGGGAAGTGTCCTGACAACGACGAGGAAACCCCACACGCTTTGTTGGGTATGAAGTTGTGCGAGAAGTTCGGCGAGCATCCTGAGGTGGTGAATGCGGTGGGTGCGCACCACGATGAAATTGAGATGACATCGTTGTTGAGTCCGGTGATTCAGGCTTGCGATGCGATTTCTGGTTCTAGACCGGGCGCGCGCAGGGGCGATGATCAATATGTGGAGCGTATCAAGGAGATGGAAAATATGGCGTTGAGCTATCCGGGTGTGGAGAAGGCATATGCCATCCAGGCGGGTCGCGAATTGCGTATTATCATGTCGGCCGAGAAATCGAACGACGAAAATGCCGATACGTTGGCCTTTGAATTGTCGAACCGCATCATGACAGAAATGCGTTATCCCGGACAGGTGAAGATCACTGTGATCCGCGAGAAGCGCAGCGTGGGTATCGCGAAATAATTTGTTGGTACTATGTACCTGACCATAGATTTTGGCAATACGGCATCAAAATATGCCCTCTTCAGCGAAGGGGGCATATTGCGTTTTCATGGGGTGTTCACCGATGTGGAGTCGTTGTTGCAGGCGGAGGGGATGCAGGGACAGGCGCTTACGGCTTGTATTTTCAGCACGGTTCGGAAGGACATTCCTTGGCTCACGGGGTTGGATTGTGCGGTCCATTTGTTCAGCAGCAGCATGAAATTGCCGGTGACGATGGGCTATCACACGCCGGAAACGTTGGGTGCAGACCGCTTGGCGGGGGTGTTGGGAGCGCAGTGTTTGATGCAGCAGCGGGGCAGGGTTGGGGCGAGTTTGGTGATTGACGCGGGCACTTGCATCACTTACGATTGGTTGGATGAGGGGGGCTGTTACCAGGGCGGCAGCATTTCGCCGGGGTTACACATGCGGTATTTGGCTTTGCATCAGCAGACGGGCAAGTTGCCGTTGGTGAGTCACGAAGCATTTTCGGGACAGGTGGGCAAAAGCACGAATGAGAGCATTTTGTGTGGGGTTCAGCAGGGGATTGTGGGTGAATCGCACCGACAAATTGCGTTGTTCCTCGAAAAACACCCTGAAGGACAGGTATTTATCACCGGTGGCGACGGGTTATTCTTGGCGGAACAACAGAAAACAGAGATATTTGTAGAGCCTATGCTCGTTCATTACGGGTTGATGCACGCACTTCAACATCATGAGAAAGCTCAATAAACAATTTTTCCTATCGGTTCTGGTAATTCTGGGAGCATCTCATGGTCGTGCGCAGTCGGCGGGTGGACAGAATCTCACGTTCTCGCCTTACAGCAATTTCGGGATTGGCGAGTGGATTGGCACGAATCAGGTACAGTGCGGCAGCAATTTGCACACGCGATCTGGGGCTTACTCTTACACCATGCACAATCCGGCTACTTTGGGCAATTTGTACTACACCACGTTTGATGTGGGTGGCAGTTTCAAGGGGGCCAAGATTCAGGC
>JBJTNN010000236.1:0-9110 GCA_046074125.1 Bacteroidota bacterium | reverse complement strand
AATACCGCTTGCGAATCCTTACTCCTGCCGATCCTAAAACTCCGGCGTAATCAAGGGTCTGAATTTTTTCATCGGCACCGCCACCATGCGGAACCCCACGTAGGATGTGGCAGGCTCTTCCCCGGCAACACCATAATAAATAATACCTCTACTGCCTATGGTACACGCCGCCGCAGGTAAATTCCATGCCCCGCCTTTGATGATATGTCCCTCTTCGGTATACTCGCCAACCCGATAATCAATCTCCGTAGACGTCCACTCCGCCACATTCCCTTGCATATTGTAACAACCCGCATCGTTGGTCCAAAATGATTGAACCGGCTCGGTAACTGACACTTTATCTCGCATAAAAACCTCCACTGAATCACGGAAATTGGCAATGTAAGCACCCTTGCTGTTTCGCAAAAAATTGTTGTTCACCGGTGAACCAGAAGATTTCTTTGAACGCTTTTCTGCAACCACCGATGCCGCACGCTCCCATTCCAACTCCGACGGCAATCGATACTCAATTTGGTATTCCTCCCTCTCCTTCTGTCCGTAAGCATCAGAATACCACTGGCAATACAACGTCGCTTGCAAATAGGATACCCCAACCACCGGGTAATTGTTATAGAATGGATGACCGAAATAATAAACGCGTAACGACTCGTTCCAAAGAACTCGAGAAATCCACACCTGGGTATTGGGGAAAATTGATTCTCCCCTGAAAGTGATTTTGCCCCAGTCCAAATTCTGCATATACAACTCCGCCCAATTCTTCGCTGGAGCCTGAACCGTTGTCGATGAGACCGCTCCCACAGCCGCATCTGTTGCCGAACTCGACTCCAACCATGCCTGAACCGCCTGCACATATTCCGGAGACTCCCACTTGTATTTCTGGGCGATTTCAGGACGATTTTCCTTCATCCACTTTGCGATGCATGACTCTACAAATTTGCGATACTCCAAATTGCTTACCTCCGTTTGAGAGATAAAAAACGCAGGGCCATCCACCGTTTTGCTAGCTTCATAAACCTCTGCAGCGGATAGGTGAGCATCCAAAAATTCAGAATTGTCTTGGTAATACCAATTCCTCGACAACAAGCCAGAATCGTCTTTGTAATAAGGTTCCATGTCGTTAAAATTATTGACACGCAATCCATCTGCGGAGAGTGTCCCCCCCAACAAATAATTCACCCGATTACTGTCGTTCACCGCGCGCTGCGCGCCGGTGATATAAGACCATCCCTTGCCCATGTTCACATACACCGACTGTCCGCTCAATGCGGGCATCACCAACATCCCCAACAGCAAAAGTCCCCCAGCGTAAATCCTAGTTTTTACCCTCATTATCACAAAAACGACATTTTTCTCAATTAATTTGATGTTGCCCTTGGATATCGACCAACCACATACAGAACTTTGACATCGAATGATGAACAAAGCAACCCAATTCGCAACCGCAATTACCTTCCTGTTTTTGGGGTTGAGCAACAACCTATCGGCGCAGTACGACGACAACACCAACGACACAGAAACCAAAGTTGACAAAAACAAAGCCAAAGGCGATGAAGATCGTGATGTTTCCAAAAGAAATGAGGTGATCCAAAAATCTTTGGAGAAGCAAAAAGGCATCCTGCTGGGCGATACCGTTTATTACCTTGGCAAAGCCAATTGCCTATACATCGTTGAGAAAAAATTCTTGGGCAGCACCATCCAAGCCACCTGCAAAGCCCTCAACGGCAAAGAAACGTTTTGGCTCAACATGAAGACCAACGAATACCTGCCGAACAATGACCCCAACAAACGTTATTTCGAAATTGTCTTTGTATCGAGCAATGCCAAAATTCATTACCACGGTACCGAAAACGCACTCATTCGCGATGTGGCGAAGTTCAACTTATTCCAAGACGGTGTTTTCAACCCAGAAGCCGAGCGCAAGTTCTGCACCATGACCAACAGCACCTCCATCAACACGGGCACCGTGGTCTACCAAAACAACGTCCCCAGCAACCCCAACAACCCCTATGGGAAGGTGGAAAGAAATAGAAGCGGCATGATCCAAGCCCAAGGCAACCAAATTATCCAAGATGGACAAGTGATTGGCACCTTTAGCCAATTCAAACAAGCCATCAATGGCACCATACAAAACGAAATTACCTTCTACTTGCCCAATGGTTCGATGATTGCCCGATGCACCGCCTATGGCGCCACCTCGCACAATTTCAATGTCATCACCACCGTGGATAACCGAAACGCCGAAATCAGCACCGGTATGATTACCGAAGCGCAAGACCTATCGCGCTACCTGGTGAACAATGGTTACATGTAACTATTTCGCCGGTTTTACCACCGCCCGGTAAATTCGCAGCAAGGGCAACTGCTCGCGATAAAACGACTGCACCAATTCCCAGGAAACCACCCCCTGCATGGTGGGAAATTCCGTCTTCACGCCCAGTTGCAGCTGATCTCCAAAGTCTATCCAGTAAATCTGCTTGATGGGTGGAATCGCCGCGTAAGACATCGCTAGGTTCGATGAAGTTTTAGGTGGAATTTCTTTCAATTTCGCAGTCACCTCGGGCCAAAGGGCATTGATCGATGCCAGCGTAACCGTAGAATCCAAAAACTCCGGCGCAATGGTGTGTATCCTCCTCTGCAATGCACTTGGCAACAACATCGCATTCAACATCAGCGACTCTCCCTTTCCTATCACCAAAGCCGATGCATCCGCAGGCAACTGTTTACCCACCCATTCCAATGCCTGATAATTTGTCTGATGCCAATAATCGATCTGCATGGGGTAGCGCTCGATCAACTTTTTTCCCAATCCATTGAAATACGTCTGCCCACTTTCATAGCCCAATTCCGTGCGATTCATTTGGGTATATGTTGCATTTTGCAGATAAACAAACGGATCCGGCAACACAAAAAACAAAACCTGAATTAAACCTATGCCCGTTAATAACGTCAAGGCCTTCCGTTTGAGCGATGAATTGACTGCCCAAAACCACAGTGTAACCCAACCTCGGGCCGACAATACAACCACCGGCAACAGCAAAAACAGGGAATGTCGCCAAGCATCATACATCACCGGCTTTTTCACCATCACAAAACCCAAATACAGGAGCAAGAGCATCAGCAAGAAATTCACGGTATTGAAGGCAAACCTGCGTTTTCCACGCAGCGTTTCTATCAACAACAAACTCCCGCCAACCAACAGAGGTACCAAAATCAACCCGCTCAAAGTGGTGGTCATCCAACCCATCAGGTACCACCGCGATGGTTCCATCGATCCAAAAAACAACGCCCCATGCGGCCATGGATTTTCAAACACAAAACCCAACACCTGCTTCAAACCATCAAAGCCCGTAAACCACAAATACGGATAAGTACCGATATAACCGATGGCAAATGCCACAGCACCCCATAGTAGCCAACGAATGAGTGTCCACAAATGCTCCGATGAATGTTTCACCGCCTTCGCCAGCGGCCACACCATCGCCAAGCCCAAAACAAACACCCCACCCATGCGTATCGTGGTCGCCACACCCAACAAAACCATCACCCCAAACCATCCCCAATCCCAACGCTGCTTCTCCCTGCCCCATACCCGGTCCAAACCCTCCACCACCAACAAAATCAACATAAAAAACAAAGCATCCTTAGTGTTATAATGCGCCTCAGCAAACATCCTGGGCCACAAAGCCACCATCAACACCGGCATCATCGCCCCCAACCGTTTTCGTGAAAGCGAACCCAATCCCCCCTCCTTCTCCACCATCCCCCAACCAATCATGCCCCAGCCATTGTTCCTCAACCCCATCAAATACAAACGCCACAGCCCAAAGACAAAAAAGCCCCACAACAACGCCCGCCGCAACAACAACTTCACCCGCAAAGGCTCCGTAAACACCACCTGCTCCGCGAGGTAGCTGATACTCTCCCAGGCCGGACCAAAAAACTTGTGCTGCTCTACCTTGTCAAACCCCACCCGCCCGCTCAAAAAGCGGTTGTTCTCCATCCCAATCGTGCGTTGCGTTACCTCATCCAAATGCACCCCGAAATCATCCAACGTGCAAAATCCCCAAACCGCATATAACAGAAAGAACCAGACCCATGGCCCGGTTCTTTCCAATAAGCTATTTTTCCAGCGCATTAACACGCCGTAAATATAATTCAATTAGTTCGATGCAGCCGCTTCCGCGTATGCCTCCACAGGGATACAAGCGCAAATCAAATTGCGATCGCCCACCGTGCTGTTCACACGAGAAACCGTAGGCCAGAATTTGCCCAAACGGATAGTATCCAACGGGAAAGCCGCCTTCTCACGAGAATACTCGCGGTCCCAAGCGTTCGAAATCACACAAGTAGACGTATGAGGCGCATGCTTCAACACGTTGCTCTCCTGAGAATACTTGCCCTCCTCCACTTCGCGGATCTCCTCGCGGATGCTCAACATCGCATCGCAGAACTTATCCAACTCCTCCTTGCTCTCACTCTCCGTAGGCTCCACCATCAACGTACCCGCCACCGGGAAACTCAACGTAGGCGCATGATATCCATAGTCCATCAAACGCTTGGCAATGTCCTCAGCCTCCACATGGGCGCTGGTCTTGAACTTGCGGGTATCCAAAATCATCTCGTGGGCCGCAAATCCGCTCGCACCTTTGTACAACACTGGATATTCAGCTTCCAAACGGGCCTTGATATAGTTGGCATTCAAAATCGCATATTTCGTAGCATTCGTTAAACCCGCACCACCCATCATCTTGATGTAAGCATAGCTGATCAACAAAATACTCGCACTGCCCCAAGGTGCCGCACTTACCGCATGCATCGCCTTTTCAGGACCCATGTTTACCACGGCGTGACCTGGCAAGTAAGGCGCCAAATGCTTGGCAACACCGATCGGACCCATACCCGGACCGCCCCCACCGTGTGGGATACAGAACGTTTTGTGCAAGTTCAAGTGACAAACATCCGCCCCAATCATTCCTGGCGATGTCAATCCCACCTGCGCATTCATGTTCGCGCCATCCATGTATACCTGTCCGCCATTTTGGTGGATAATTTCCGTCAACTCAGTAATCGCCGCCTCAAACACCCCGTGCGTACTGGGGTATGTCACCATCAAACAAGCCAAGTTGTCTTTGTACTGCTCGGCCTTCGCACGAATGTCTTCAATGTCGATGTTTCCATTTTCATCACATGGCGATACCACCACCTGCATGCCCGCCATCACCGCCGAAGCTGGATTGGTGCCGTGTGCGCTCGATGGTATCAGGGCGATGTTTCTGTGCGATTCACCACGATCCTTGAAATATTCACGAATCACCATCAGCCCTGCATACTCCCCCTGAGCACCCGAGTTGGGCTGCATGCTCATGGTATGGAAACCGGTGATTTCACTCAAATCTTTGTTCAACTCGTCGATGATTTCCATGTAACCCTTGGCTTGATCCATCGGCGCAAAAGGGTGCAAACTGTTGAACTCTGGCCAAGTCACCGGAATCATTTCCGTGGTGGCGTTCAACTTCATGGTGCAACTTCCCAATGAAATCATGGAGTGACACAAACTCAAGTCCTTGGCCTCCAACGACTTGATATAACGCAACATCTCATGCTCAGAGTGATAGCGATTGAAAACAGGGTGAATCATGAAATTGCTCTCGCGCAACAAAGCCGCAGGCAACTTGTGCGATACAGAACCCTCAGGTTTCGCAGCCGCACCGTCAATGGCACGGGCAAATAGGCTGATCAATTTCTCTACGTCAGACATGCTGGTGGTCTCGTCAACCGAAATGGCCACCGCGCCGTTTTCATAACGCAAATTGATGCCTTCCGCCAAAGCCAACGCTTGAATGGTCTCGGTACGTGGCACTTTCACCACGATGGTATCAAAGAAATGACCGTATTGCAAACTGTAAACCCCGTTGCCAGTTTTTACAATGGCATCGCCCAAAGTAACCGCCAATGCATGAATGCGCTGCGCGATTTTCTTCAAGCCTTCCGGACCGTGGTATACCGCAAACATACCCGCCATGATGCTCAACAATACCTGCGCTGTGCAGATGTTTGAGGTGGCGTTCTGACGTTTGATATGCTGCTCTCGGGTCTGCAATGCCATACGCAAAGCACGATTGCCCTCAGCATCAATGGAAACCCCAATGATTCTTCCGGGGATAGAACGCTTGAACTCGTCTTTGGTAGCAAAGAAGGCCGCATGCGGTCCGCCAAATCCCAATGGAACCCCAAATCGCTGGGTGTTACCCACCACGCAATCCGCCCCAAATTCACCGGGAGGGGTCAACAACGTCAACGCCATCAAATCAGAAGCGAAACAAGTCTTTACATTCGCCGCTTTGCAGGCCGACACAAAAGCGCGGTAGTCTTCCACACTGCCGTCAGCGTTAGGATATTGAACCAATGCCCCAAAGAAAGAAGCATCGGGTGTGAACGTTTTGTAATCGCCACGGATAATTTCAATGCCGATGGGCTCTGAACGGGTAATCAACACATCCACCGTTTGGGGGAATACGCTGTTGTCAACAAAAAATCTGTGCGCCGCACTTTTCTTGTCCAACCCGTAAAACATATTCATCGCCTCAGCCGCCGCAGTGCCCTCATCCAACAAAGAAGCGTTCGCCAACTCCATGCCAGTCAAATCAATGACCATCGTCTGATAGTTCAACAATGCCTCCAAACGACCTTGGCTAATCTCTGCTTGGTAGGGCGTGTACTGCGTGTACCACCCTGGATTCTCCATGATGTTGCGCAAAATCACACCCGGCGTGTGGGTATTGTAATAACCCATCCCGATGTAATTCTTGTATACCTTGTTCTTCGCGGCCTTTTCGCGGAGCATCGACAAAAATTCCACCTCGCTCATGGGCTCACCCACGTTCAAAGGCTTCGGCAAACGGATGTTGCTGGGAACTACCTGATCGATCAACTCGTCCAAACTGTTCACACCAATGGTGGAAAGCATGGCATTCAAATCACTTTGTCTTGGTCCGATGTGGCGATCGGCAAACGACTCCGAATAAAGGGCGTTGAATTGGTTCATAAGTACGCAAATTTAACGTTTCCCAAAAGAAAACGACATGACAAATCCCCATCATTTGGCGATTTTTTCCTCTTTTTTAGCACAACCTTGCACAAACTACGACATCCGCGACAGTCTACCATCCTCCGCATAACTGTAATGCAGGTGTCCGGCAATGATTACATGGTCGATAATCGTGATATCCAAAAGCTTGCCTGCCTTACTAAATTGATCGGTTAACCGATCATCGGCATCGGATGGCCTGTCGTTCCCCGATGGATGGTTGTGACTCAATACCAAAGAACTCGCCCGCAATTCCAACGCCCGCTTGAACACCAAACGCACATCCACCACCGTGCCCGTCATGCCCCCCACACTCACACACTCCAACCGCAAAATCCGGTTCGCGCGATTCAGGTATACCACATAAAACGACTCCACCACAGAATCCAAAAACAGCGGACGTAAAACGGCCACCGCATCGGTGGGATTTCTAATCTGCTTGGTGCGCGCATCGTCGATGGCCCTACGCCTGCCCAACTCCAACGCAGCCGATAGTGTAGCCACCCCCGCCGCGCCCAAACCCTCCACCATCAGGAGTTCCTCGGGCGTCATCTGTCCCAAATGCCGCAAATCACCCGCACAATGCTCCCACAAACGCATCGCCAAATCCTGTGATCGGGCCGATTTTCTGCCGTTACCCAAAACCAATACCAGCAATTCGCTGTTATCCATGGCAGTTTTTCCATGATGTAAAAATTTGTTTTGCAAAATGTGCAAATCCACCCCACTTGTTGTCCTTTTTCTCATTGTTGATAAAATTTTAATCATATATTTGACAATTATATAAACAATTTCACTAGTTTTGAATTCAACAGCAGCAATTAATCGGTTATTTAAATAGATAGTTATGAGCGAACAACAAGAAAAAATGAAAGCCCTGAAGCAGACCATTGAGCGTTTGGAAAAGACGTATGGCAAGGGCGTAGTGATGAAGATGGATGATACGCGTAGCGTAGCCGTTGACGTTATTTCCACCGGATCTTTCGGTTTGGATTTGGCCCTCGGCGTGGGAGGATTTCCCCGGGGAAGAATTGTTGAGATATACGGTCCTGAAAGTAGCGGTAAAACCACCATCGCCCTGCACACCATCGCAGAGGCACAGAAAAAAGGCGGCATTTGCGCTTTCATCGATGCAGAACATGCGTTTGATAAAATTTATGCCGAAAACTTGGGCATCGACACGGCCAATTTGTTGATCTCCCAACCCGATGATGGAGAACAAGCCTTGGAAATTGCCGACAACCTCGTGCGCTCTGGCGCCATCGATGTATTGGTGATCGATTCAGTAGCGGCCTTGGTTCCACGTGCGGAAATCGAAGGCGACATGGGTGATAGCAAAGTGGGTTTGCATGCCCGTTTGATGAGCCAAGCCCTGCGTAAACTTACCGGTACCATCAGCAAAACAGGCTGTATTTGCATTTTTATCAACCAGCTTCGTGAGAAAATTGGCGTGATGTTTGGCAACCCCGAAACCACCACCGGTGGTAATGCCCTCAAATTTTACGCTTCCATTCGTTTGGATATTCGCAGAAATGCCCAAATCAAAGATGGCGACGATGTCATGGGTAACCGCACCAAAGTAAAAGTGGCCAAAAACAAAGTAGCCCCCCCATTCCGCATCGTTGAATTCGATATCATGTACGGCAAAGGCATCAGCCGGGCCGGGGAAGTATTGGACATCGCCGTGGATGCCAACATCATCCAAAAAAGTGGTAGTTGGTACAGCTACGACAACACCAAACTCGGACAAGGTAGAGACGCGGTGAAAGAACTCATCCACGACAACCCAGAAATGATGGCCGAAATCGAACAAAAAATCCGCACCAAAATGGCGGGAGGAGAAGAAATTCTCGCGGTTCAAGCCGATTAAATACTCATTTCCTAACAGTGCGGGGTGAAGGTTTCCTTCACCCCTTTTTTTTATCTAAAACCCGCAGTATTTTCACGTCTACAACCAACCATGCGTCCCCTTCCATTGGCTACTACCCATACCCCAGCCCGTTTCAATGTGTTCAGATTGATC
>JBJTNN010000235.1:0-9604 GCA_046074125.1 Bacteroidota bacterium | reverse complement strand
ATTGTGAAGGAAATCATCCGCAGAATTGCCTATGATTGGCTTGAGCTAATCCTTAAACTACAGCTGTTTGCAACCGCCAGAAGCACCCGCAAAGTGCTGTTTACCCCCAATTTGATCATCGTAGCCCGTAAAAAATAACCGCAATAATCCATGAGTCAACCCATTGCTTTGATCACCGGTGCCAGCAGTGGTATCGGGTTTGCCACCGCCCAAACCTTGGCCCGAATGGGGTATGATTTGGTGGTTGTGGCTCGGAGGTCGGACCGACTTCAATCGTTGCTCGACGTTTTGAAATCGGACCCAGAAACGGCGAAATCCCACGTGTATTCCTCGGTGTTGGATGTGCGTTCGCTGCAACAAGTGAAAGATTTTTATCATAACCTGCCAGCGTGGTGGAAAAACATCGATGTTCTGGTGAACAACGCCGGATTGGCCAAGGGATTGTCGAAATTTTACGAAGGCGATACCGACCATTGGGATCAAATGATCGACACAAATGTAAAAGGGTTGATGTATGTGAGCAGGACCGTGGCACCGGGAATGATTGCTCGGGGGAAAGGACATATTATCAATATTGGATCCATTGCAGGGAAAGAGGTGTACGACAATGGGAATGTATACTGTGGGACAAAATTCGCGGTGGATGCGTTGACCAAGAGCATGAGATTGGAGCTTGCGGTGCACGGGGTGAAGGTGACTGGGATACATCCGGGTGCGGTGGAGACGGAGTTTAGCATCGTTCGGTTCGATGGCGATGAGCAACGCGCACAAAAAGTATACGAAGGGTTTGATAACCTAATTGCCGAGGACATTGCTGACGCCATTGGCTATGTGGTATCGCGCAAACCCCATGTGAACATCAACGATTTGGTGATAATGCCCCAGGCGCAAGCCGTTGCGGGGGTGATCATTCGCAAGGAATCGTAAGGAATCGGAACGCATCGCACACAATCGGAACGCATCGCATAGAGCAGAAATCAAAGGCCATGAGCAACAAAAACAAGCACAAATCGGGCATCGTTTACAGCACCAATCCCGACTATCAATACAACGAGGGGTTCGACGACGAGTCGGAGACGTTGCCAGCGGCGCAGCAGAAATTGTACGTACGCAGAGAGGTTCGCAATGGCAAGCCTTGTGTGGTGATTAAAGAATTTGTGGGCAGCAGCGACGACCTAAAAGCGTTGGAAAAAGCGCTGAAATCGCATTGCGGTGTGGGGGGGAGTGCCAAAGATGGCGACATCATCATTCAGGGTGATTTGCACGCCAAGGTGAAGTCGTATCTTGAGGGAAAAGGATACAAAACCAAGGGTTGAGGTTTGGTTTCTAAGAAGCCTGCGCTAGTACCTGCTGGCTTTCTGAACGAGTTTTGAATGCCCGTTTATTTATAAATGCTTGCGCATTTGTAGTTTGAGAGGGTCAGTAAATATCTGAATTTCAATCGGTAAAAACGCGGTTAGCTCAAGTGATTTTTTGTAAAAAATTCAGATTGTCAGCGCTCCAGGAAATTATTTCGACTTCAGCAATTCGGCAAATGTCTTCTTGAATTTTTCAACTTTTTCGCTGACCACGTAGACGCAGTATTGGTTTTCGGGGTTGTTGGCGAAATAGTCTTGGTGATAATCTTCGGCGGGCCAGTAATTGTTGAGCGGCAAAATTTCGGTAACTACTTTGCCGTCATCGGCCCAGAGTCCGCTTTCTTCCACGGCTTGTTTGCTGGCTTTGGCGATGCGTTCTTGTTCCTCGTTTAGGAAGTAAATACCACTGCGGTACTGTGTACCGATGTCGTTTCCTTGTCGGTTCAGCGTGGTAGGATTGTGAATGCGCCAAAACACTTCCAAGATTTGTTGATAGGAGGTGAGGGTGGGGTTGAAATAGATTTTTGCTACTTCTGCATGGCCGGTTCTTCCCGAACAGACTTCCCGGTAGGTGGGATTTTTAATTTGTCCGTTGGAATAGCCAGATTCTACGTTGATGATGCCTTTCATTTGACGATAAACGGCGTCGAGGCACCAGAAGCATCCGCCGGCGAGTACACAGGAGTCGGTTGGTTGTTCAGTAGACTGATTCATGGCAGTAGTTTGGGGGTTGGATGGCGAATTTTGTGTATTGATGGGTTTTGCGTTGCTGGAATGTTTGGCTTCTGTATTACAGGCGCCAAGGGTCCAGAGCAAGAGCAAAATTACGATGTTTTTGGGGTGCTTCATGGGCTTTTGTCTGGATGGATAATCACTTCACCCGGTGGATTTGGGTGTTGATGAGGGCCACGCCTACACCCACCAGTATTCCAGTAACAACATCGGAGGGATAATGTTTGCCTGCGGCGATTCTCAGTGTGGCGGTGGTTAGGGCAAGGCCGCCCGCCGCGTACGCGGCGGGGCGGCCCCACGTACCCAAATCCTGCTGATTGAATGCCATTAACAACGCCGTTGTAGCCATCGTGGCCGTGATCGAACTGTGTCCACTGAAAAAACTGTAATGATCGTCCCTCCCAGTAGAAACAAACCCCGGTGCTTGGGTGTATGGACGGTTTCGGGCCGACAAAACCTTCACCGTTTGTGTGAGGTTTGCGGTTATCCAAACATTCTGAGCCCCCACCGTGAGATATTGTAACCGCTGGTTTTGCGGCAAGGCCAATGTAAATAACCCCGCGGCCATTGCCGTGCCCAATGCCGTTGCATCCGACACTTTGGCCAACTTTGGGGTGAACTGATACTGGGCAGCCGCATCCAACACCGGCACCTGCCATGTCCGAACCCCGCCGCCCCAATGGTTGTGTTCGGCCAGAAAATTCAGCCCCGAATAGGCCGATAATCCAACCACCATGCCTACTTCTTGTTTGGGCTTTAGTTGTAAATATTGACCGCGCAGCGGACCAACCAAAGAGAAAATAATGCACAATTTTACAAGTGTCAAACTTACACCAGGTGCGGGCTTGCATGTGTTTAAGGCCTTGTATTTCAAGAGATTGAAATTGATTAAAATTCGTAAATGGTTAAAAATATCTGTGCGTAAGTTCATTGGCAAAGAATCCCGTTTTGTGGGCCGTAACCGCAAATACAATAAGTACCTTTGCAGTGCCAAAGTTATTTCTTTTACAGCATGAATAATACCGAAATCATCGCGTCGATCAAAAATCACGCACAAACCGTATTCGAAAATTTAACTACCGACGAACTCGTAGCAAAAGCCCTTGAAAGAAACGAGGGCCGTATCACCTCACAAGGCGCCTTGGCTGCTGATACCGGCGAATTCACAGGTAGAAGTCCCAAAGACAAATTCCTTGTAAAAGATGCCCAAACAGCAGATTCGGCCTGGTGGGGAGCAGTAAACCAGCCTTTCGAAGAGGCTAAATTCGATGCCTTGTTAAACAAAGTGATGAATCACATGGAAGGCAAAGACATCTTCGTTCGCCATGCCTACGCTTGTGCCGATCCCAAGAATCGCCTGAACATCCAAGTCGTTACCGAAAGTGCCTACCAGAACTTGTTCGCCAAGCACCTCTTTTTACGTCCTTCCGCCGAAGAAATCGCCACCCAACCCACCGAGTGGATCATCGTAGCATCGCCCTCTTTCCACGCCAACCCGGCCGAAGACGGCACCCGCCAACACAACTTTACCATGGTGAGTGTGAGTCGCAAAATCATTTTGATCGGTGGCTCTGGCTATACCGGTGAAATCAAAAAAGGCATTTTCTCTGTGTTGAACTACATCCTGCCCCATGAGCGCAACGTGTTGAGCATGCACTGCTCAGCCAACATCGGCGTAAATGGTGATACCGCTTTGTTCTTCGGATTGAGTGGAACCGGAAAGACGACCCTCAGTGCCGACCCCAACCGCAAACTCATTGGCGACGATGAACATGGTTGGTCGGATACAGGCGTCTTCAACTTTGAAGGGGGTTGCTATGCCAAATGCGTAAACCTCACCGAAGAAAAAGAACCCCAAATCTGGCATGCCATCAAGCATGGTGCCTTGGTAGAAAACGTGCGTTTCTTCGAAGGTTCGGATGTGGTGAACTACGACGATATTTCAGTGACGGAGAATACCCGTGTGGCGTATCCGATCGACTACATCGACAATATCGCAGTGCCTTCTATGGGTGATGCGCCGAAAAATATCTTCTTCCTTACTGCCGACGCGTTTGGTGTGTTGCCGCCGATTTCAAAATTGAATCCCGGTCAGGCGATGTACCAATTCATCAGTGGTTATACCGCCAAAGTGGCGGGAACGGAAGCCGGTGTTACCGAGCCCCAAGCCACTTTCTCTTCTTGCTTTGGTCAGGTGTTCTTGCCTTTGCACCCCACGGTGTACGCCAAAATGTTGGGTGAGAAACTGAGCGCCAACCCTGAAATCAACGTTTGGTTGGTGAATACGGGCTGGAGTGGCGGTGGATACGGTGTGGGCAGTCGCATGAAATTGTCGTACACCCGCGCCATGATTACGGCGGCGTTGGAGGGCAAGTTGACAGGTAGCTTCACTGCGCATCCCGTGTTTGGCATGATGATGCCCGATGCTTGCGAGGGCGTGCCTTCTGAGTTGTTGCATCCGAGAAATACTTGGGCCGACAAAGAAGCTTACGACAAGCAATGTGAGAAGTTGGCGCATTTGTTCAATGACAACTTCAAGAAGTTTGAGGACGGTGCCAGTGAAGAAATCAAGCAAGCGGCACCCAAGGTGAGTGCGGTGGGTTAAGTTTTCGTTTCCTATTTATTCTGAGTTCAAAAGGCGCCCGCTTGCGGGCGCCTTTTGCTTTATCTTCACTATCTTTGCGGAATGGCGCTCAGCAGTCACGAAATCAAAGAGAAGTTTTTGGCATTTTTTGCCTCCAAACAACACACGTTTGTACAAAGTTCGCCCATCGTGGTGAAAGGCGATCCCACCTTGATGTTTACCAACGCGGGGATGAACCAATTCAAAGACTATTTCTTGGGCAATGCGGAAGCGCCATACAAACGCGTGGTGAATTCACAGAAGTGCCTGCGCGTGAGTGGAAAGCACAACGATTTGGAGGAAGTGGGCCATGACCATTACCACCATACCATGTTTGAGATGCTGGGGAACTGGAGTTTTGGTGATTTTTTCAAGCAGGAAGCCATCGAATGGGCCTGGGAGTTGATGACCGATGTTTATGGTTTGCCCAAAGACCAGTTGTATGTGACGGTGTTTGAAGGGGATCCCGCGGCCAACATTTCTTTTGATCAGGAGGCGTACGACCGATGGGCACAGTTCATCGATCCCAAACGCATTCTCAAAGGCAACAAAAAAGACAATTTTTGGGAGATGGGTGATACAGGACCTTGCGGTCCGTGTTCGGAGATTCATTTCGATATGCGTTCGGCCGAGCAACGCGAGGCCGTAGATGGCGCGACGCTCGTAAACCAAGATCATCCCGAAGTCATTGAAATCTGGAACCTGGTTTTCATGGAGTTCAATCGCAAAGCCGATGGCTCCCTGGAGCGATTGCCCGCTCAACACGTGGATACCGGCATGGGCTTCGAACGCCTGGTGCGCGGCATACAAGGCAAATCCAGCAACTACGACACCGATATTTTCCAATTCATCATCCAAAATACCGCCAAACTCTGTGGCAAAAATTATGGCGACGATGAGAAACAAGACATTGCCTTCCGCGTGATCGCTGATCACCTCAGGGCGGTGAGTTTGTGTATTGCGGATGGACAGTTGCCCTCCAATACCGGCGCGGGTTATGTGGTGAGAAGGGTGTTGCGCAGGGCCGTGCGATACGGGTATTCTTACCTGGGTTTCCAAACAGCGTTCTTCAATCAGTTGGTGCCCGCACTGGCCGATTACTTTGCCAGCAGTTTCCCTGAATTGAAAGCGCAAGAGAGTTTCGTACAGCGCGTGATCCAAGAAGAAGAAAATTCGTTTTTCCGCACACTGAGCACGGGCATGGTCCGATTGAATGGCTTCATCGAACAGAACCCCCAAGGTTTGGTGGATGGCACTACCGCCTTTGAATTGTACGATACCTTTGGTTTTCCTATTGATCTTACCGATTTGATCGCCCGCGAACGGGGTTGTTCGGTGGATATGGACGGATTTTCGGCTGCTTTGCAAGCCCAAAAAGATCGCTCAAAAGCCGATGCCGCCAAACAAACCGGCGATTGGCATACCGTGATGGAAGGCAGTGAGGAGTCGTTCTGTGGATATGACGTAACCCATTGCCATACCCAGATTAGTCGACATCGAACCATTGTGGCCAAAGGCAAGAATTTATACCAAATTGTGTTGGATGTGTGTCCGTTTTATGCCGAGAGTGGCGGACAAGTGGGCGATACCGGTTATTTGATTGGGGCGGATGGCGAGCGTGTGCGCGTGATCGATACCCAAAAAGAAAATAAATTGCATGTGTTGGTGTGCGACAAACTTCCTGGTCAGTTGGAGCAGTTGTTTGAAGCCAAGGTGGATGATGACCGCAGGACCAAAATCAACGGCAATCACTCTGCTACTCACTTGATGCACAGTGCGTTGAGAGAGGCATTGGGGACCCATGTTGCCCAAAAGGGTAGTTTGGTGAACGAAGCCGCTTTGCGTTTCGATTTTTCTCATTTTGGCAAAATGACCGACGAGGAATTGTTGGCTGTTGAGCAGCGGGTGAACGAAAAAATTCGTGAAGGCATCGCCCTGAAAGAACATCGCAACGTACCCATCGCTGAGGCCCAAAAAATGGGGGCAACGGCCTTGTTTGGGGAGAAATATGGCGAATATGTCCGCGTTATCGAATTTGATGCCAACTATTCCATGGAATTGTGTGGAGGCACGCATGTAGCCAATACCGCGCAAATTGGGTTCTTCAAAATCTTGGGTGAATCCAGTGTGGCGGCGGGTGTGCGCAGAATCGAGGCGGTAACCCAGCAGGCGGCGTTGGATTATATCAATGCCCAGGTGGAAGAGTTGGGCCGTGTGAAGCAAGTGTTGGGCAATCCCAAAGATGCTGAGGCGGCGGTGGTGAAACTCATGGAAGAACATGCCGACATGCGCAAGCAAATTGAGCAGTTCGAGGCCCTGCAGGTGCAAGCCATCAAAGACGATTTGCTGAAGCAGGTGGTGGATGTTCAAGGAATTCCCATGGTGTTGTCGAAGTTGACTTTGCCCAGTGCCGATGCGGCCAAGCAGTTGTGCTTTCAGTTGAAGCAATCGCTGAATAACCCAGTGGTGGTGTTGGCGTATTTGGCTGAGGAAAAACCTGGCTTGGCGATTTATATCGACGATCAGTGGGTGGCCGAAAAGGGATGGAACGCCTCACAGATGATCCGCGACTGCGCCAAAGAAATCCAAGGTGGGGGTGGTGGACAGCCATTCTTCGCAACGGCAGGTGGTAAAAATGCCGAGGGGTTGGATGCCGCTTTATTGGCTGCCAAACAACGTTTAGGGGCTTAATTTTCGAAGATTAATTCAGAGCGGTTGGGGTGTGTAAGCCCTTATCCGTGAAAGAGTTTGACCACTTTTTTGGTTTCAAAAAAGGGTTGGTCTGGATAGAGTTCGCCGATGGCGTGCAACTTGATTTTGGTCTTTTGCGAGTATTCGATGACCTCGTTGATTTCCGCTGCCAAATCACCGCCTTTTAACAAAAAGAATCGGGGTTTGCCGCTCCAATGGTTCTCCATCCATTTCCACAATTCAATGGCAGGCGCTACGGCGCGGGCAACGGCACCATCGAACTTCATGGGCAATTGCTCTGTGCGATGCTGAATGGCCGTGGCATTTTTGAGTCCCAAAGCATCAATCACCGCCTGAACTACCGCGATTTTTTTTCCTATGCTATCGACCAAGGTGAAATTGACCTGTGGAAACAAGATCGCCAAGGGAATGCCGGGAAACCCGCCACCGGTGCCGATGTCAATGAAATGTTGTCCGGGTATGAACTCGCAAGTTTTTGCCAAGGCCAAGGAATGAAGCACGTGATGCACATAAAACATGTCCATGTCTTTGCGGGAAATGACATTCACACGGGCGTTGTGATCGGCGTACAATGGCCCCAATTGGGTGATTTGCGCCCGTTGTTCTGGGGTGAGGTTGGTGAAGTGTTCGAAAATGATCTCAGGTCCTACCATGTGATTTTCTTTGAAAAGAATGCGTTGATGCCAACCAATACGTACCAGAACGACTCAAAAAGATTGAAAACGGGGTAAAGGGGTATGGATTTGTGCATTTGGAGCAGTTTGCCTTTTTTGTGGTAGACAATCCACTCCGGTGTAAGTTTAAGAAGAAGTAGGGTTAACGGCCATAGCCAGTGTGAACCCAAGAAGAACCAAAGGATGACGCCAACCCAGAAGAAGAGTTGTGCCATGGGATGAATCGCGAGCAATTGTTTCACACCAGGTTGGTAGGATTTGGCAACCCACAGTTGACGTTTCTTTTGCTTCCAATAGTCTTTCCAATTGGATGGGCCCTCTGTGTAGGTAAAGGCGTCAGGGTTAACGCATTGGGCCGTGTTGGTAGAATTGGCGGCTTCTTGGATAAACAAATCATCGTCACCAGCGGGAATGTGGTGGTGACTACTAAAGCCGTTGACGCTGTTGTAAATCGCCCGGCTATAACCCAAATTTCGGCTTACCCCCATGTAGGGTTTGCCCGCCATGGACAATCCCAAGTAATGCAGTGTGCTTAGCAAATTTTCGTGTTGAATCAATCGAGCCAGGAATCCCTTGCCCGTTCTCATGGGTGATACCCCCAAAACGATGTGTTTGTCGTGGCCAAATTGGGTTGCCATGTGTTTTAACCACTGGTCGCTGCTGGGCATGCAGTCTACATCTGTGAGAACAAAGTACTGGTATTGGGCTTTTTTGATTGCCAATGTTATGGCCAGTTTTTTTCCGCCCATTTTCACGAAATCAGCATCCAGTGAAACCACTTTCAGTTTGGGATATATTTGTTGCTGTTCAATGAGGTATAGGGGTGTACTATCAGTGCTGCGGTCGTTGGCTACGATTACCTCAAAATTTGGATAGTCTTGTGCCAACCATTGGGGTAGGTTTTTTTCAAGTTGGGCCTTTGCGTTGCTGCTAACAACGATGATACTAATTCCAGTGGCATTGCTATTGACCGTTTGTGCCTCTGTTCGATTGACATTGAGGAAATAACCAAACAGATAAATAAAGATAAATACCATGGCCAATCCTACAACAATCAGAAAGGACAGATCTGATCGATCAAATGATAACTGATGAATAAATGCGTTTAAGTTCAAAATGGTCAATAATTGCGAAACAAAATTAACCCGTTGCCGTGAAATTGGAACCGATGGGGATTGATTGGGGAAAAGGTTTGGTGTGGTTAAAATGACATTGCATCAAGAAATTACTTCAGCGGTTGGCGTTACTTTGCACCATTATGGCTTTCTATTTTGTACCGTATTTAAATTTTGATGGTCGCGCCGACGAAGCGATGCATTTGTACAAGTCTGTTTTGGGCGGTGAGTTCACCACGTTTCAGCGTTTTAAGGATACCGATATGGGACAGGGACTGAGCGAGGAGGAGTCGAACCGAATGATGCACGTAGCCTTGGAAATCACACCGGGGTACACGATCATGGCATCGGATGTATTGCCGAGTGCGGGACATGTATGGGAACCGGGCA
>JBJTNN010000234.1:0-8693 GCA_046074125.1 Bacteroidota bacterium | reverse complement strand
CGGAAAATCCCAGACCTATTTTCGTTGATACAACATCACAAAGTCATTCATGAAATACCCATCCCCAATGTCAAAATCCGCCACCCGCTCAATCACAAATCCCACCCTGAAATAGAAATTAATGGCCTTGTAATTTTGTCGGTTCACCTGCAACCGCATCTCCCGCAAGTCTGGCAATAAATCCAACAACAACCCCCAAACACCACGCCCAATGCCCCCGCGCTGAACCCCCGTACCAATGTATAGCTTGTTGAGAAAATAAGACCCCTCCCCCCGTTTCTCTACCGCCGCAAATCCAACAGCCAACCCATCCAATAATACCTGATAAAATTGCTGTCCACCACGCATTTGCTCAACCATCGCACCCCGCGAATAGAAGCGATTCAACATGTAATCGACCTGCGCCTGACCAATGATTTCCGGATAATGATCGTTCCAAATCACCTGGGCCAAAGCCTGAATCGAGGAAATATTCTCCTCTGTAGCAGCAACTAACTGTAAATTCACCCCCCGAAATTCGCATTTTTGTAGCAGTAAATCATGCTCCGCCTTCAGAACCTATCCACCGGCTTTCCGAAAAAGACACAAGCACTCCACGAAAATGTGGATTTGCAAGTATCCCCAGGTAGCTTGGTTCTGCTAATCGGACCCAATGGCATCGGAAAATCAGTGATGCTTAAAACCCTGTGTGGACTCCAAAGCCCAACCCATGGCGCTGTATTCGTGAACGATGTCAACATCCACAAAACCACAGCAGAAAAACGCGCCTCCCTCACCAGTATCCTGCTGGCTACCCCACCCAGCATTGATCAACTATCGGTGTTCGATGTGGTGGTTTCGGGCCGACAAAGGTTCTTGTCGGGATGGAACAACCCCAGCCAAGCTGACCAACACGCCGTTGAATCCGCCACAACCAAAACAGGCATCGCCCACCTAACAGAAACGCCCTTTGGCTCACTGAGCGATGGGGTAAAACAAAAAGTGATGCTCGCCCGCTGCCTGGCCCAAGACAGTGCCGTAATCCTGCTCGATGAACCCTTGGCCTTTTTGGATTATCCCTCGCGCATCTCCTTTCTTGAACTATTGAAAGAATTGGCCCAAACCGAGTCCAAAATCATTGTTTACAGCAGCCACGACCTTCAACTTTCACTCAATTATTGTGGCAGTGTGATGGCCCTTACCCATCAAAAATGGACCTATTTCGATGCCCCAGCAAACGTAAACATCGCTGAAATTTTCCCCACTCCATGAAAGGCAAAGTGCGCAAACCGTTTGTGATGAAGCAATTCACCATTGCCCACAATCAGGTAGCACTGCCCGTTACCTCCGATGCCTGCCTATTTGGCGCGATGGTTGATCTGACTTCAACCGAAAACCATGAACACCGCGTCCTCGACATTGGAACTGGTACTGGACTGCTATGCTTTATGCTCGCACAAAAACACCCGGCAGCCACCTTCACCGGCATCGATATTCATCAAGATTCCATCGCCCAAGCCCTTGAAAACCGCTCGGTAAACCCCTTCGCAGATCGCATTCAATTTGAACTTTCCGATATTCTCACCCATTCCCCCAATCAACCATACCACAGCATCGTTTGCAACCCGCCCTTTTTTGAAAATCAATGGCCTTCGGAAGACGAAACACGCAGACTCGCCAGACATTCCAATACCCTAAACCTAACCAATTTGGTAGCCGCCTGTGCAAGAATTTTGTGTAACCACGGCAAACTGTTCTTGCTCTATCCATGCGATGACCTACCGCACACAAGGCTCACCTTGATTAACAACCATTTTCAACTACTCAAAACCACTTTCATTCAAGCACACAGCCAAAAAAAACCGCATTTGGTCGTGATCGAAGCACAGTACAATCCCAAAATTTCTATAGAATCAATTCCTGCGCTGAGTGAAACCATCGTCCATTACACAACTGAAGGAAAGCTCACAGAAACCGCAACACATTATTTAAAAGAGTTTTACAGCCATTTACCATAAACAATTTCATCATTGCGCTGTTAGTTACTATATTTGATACAACATGAAATTCATTAAATACGCATTGGAAAAATCCCTGTTCGGCGTCTGTAGCCAACTTGGAGAATGGATGGGTATCTCAGTGAAAAGTGTTCGGATGTCGTTCGTTTATGCCAGTTTTTTCACCCTGGGATCGCCCATCATCATTTATTTGGTTGCCGCTTTTTGGATGAATATCAAAAACTACAGCCAAGAAAAACGCACCCGCGTTTGGGACTTATAACGCCCAAAAAAACCTAGAAATTGCTGCTTACAGTGAAGCGGATTCCACTAAAAGCGGGCTCCTCTCTACAAATACCTCCCGAGCAGTTAACCCCTTGCTGTTGCTTTAAGTAAGCCAACGTAAACACCGTATTTTTCTCGGTGTAACCCACAAAAACGGTGGGGTAATGCAATACTTTGTTGGCAATAATCATCCGCTCATAGCGATGCGGGTCTACATTGACCATGTCGCCCACCGCAATGCTCAATTGCTTGGTGGCCCAATATTCTACCATTAAGTTGGCAAAAGATCCTTGGTCGTTTTTTGTGCTCAAATACTGCCATTCTACCCGCAAACTTTTGCCCTTTTCCATCGTGTGTAACCACTCTCCAAACGGTGTGATGGTCTTCACAGGCACGTATTCAGGCTCGTTTTCATACCGCGTTTGGTTGTAGTGAATGCGCTGCAAACCCAGTTTCAACTTATTGTGCTTCCCAATTTTCTGTACAACTTCCAAATAATTTTCACTGAACAACTTCTCCGCCTCCATGGCACCCGTGCTGCTGTTTAACTTTCCGTTGCTCGCCAAACTTTGCACATAACTCGCATTGAAAAAAATCTGTGTACCCTTGCGCGGCTTGAATTCCACCTCGCCCTGTATACCATCCTCACCCAACTCTTGTCCGGGTGCGTTGTATCGACTTAACAAACGATAGGTATTTTGTCGGGTCATCGAAGGCAAATAACTCACCAAGCCATTCAACAAAGTCTCTGTGGGTGCCGTTCTAAATGAAAAATTGTCTACGTGTCTTGCCTGAACATTCAATCCAATAGAGGCCTTCTGTTTGCCCAACTTCCAACCGCCTTTACCCCAACTCAACGAAGTGTATAATACATTTCCGCCCGATAATTTGAATTTGTTATTGATCCCCAAAACCGCCTCGGGCGATTTGATGTTCGCCTCCACATTCCAGCCAAAATTACCCTTGGTATAGCCAAAATAACCGTTGAATCCATACATGTTGTACTTGGGATAAAAACGCTCAGACAAATCATACGTATTGATGGTTCCCACCAAACGGTCCATGGTTTCACGGTCCAAACTGCGATTAATCGCCGAAGCGCCCAAAATCAAATCGCCGAACTTACTGGACTCGCCCAAAGGGATATTTCCCTCCAAATTCATCCCACTGATTACCTGCTTCGCATACCCAAAGCGATTTTTAATGTTCCCTTTTTGGTTGCCCGCAAATCCTTTGATTGCCCAACGATCGTTGATTTTATATTTCAACCGCATTCCCTGTATGGCGTAATCAATACCGATCTGACGTTGCTCGTAACTGCGAAACAATATGCCCGTCCCAAACTGATCATAAAACGAACCCATCGTGATATCCAATTTGTCTACAGCCTTATTGACCTGCCAAAATCCAATGCCATGCTCCGTGTAAGCACTCTGTGGATCCAGCAAAGGCGAATTGTTAAAGGCATCATACCGCACGATGAAAGAATACCCCTTCACCCGGTACTGCATGAACAACCAGGCATCCGCACTCGCCGTGTTTTCTTTATATACCTTGGTGTTTGCCCCGATGCTGTCGTCGCGCAAATACTTTTGGTAATTCATCAAGAGGTTTCCAGAAAATTGTCCTTTGTCAGAGTCCGCAGTCTGCCCCGTTACCCTACCCACAATCGCCACAGAGGCAAGCAAAATCAAGGTGTTGAAATGTCTCATTCACTGCAAAGAAACAAAAAAGCCCGTATTTTTGTAGTTCCATTATGTCAGAAGTCACAATCCCACCCAGTTCAACCGCTACCCGAAAGCTCTATATCGAGAGCTACGGATGCGCCATGAATTTTAGCGACAGCGAAATCATCGCCTCCATCATGGGTGAACATGGGTTTGCCTCTACCACCGATGAGTTAGATGCCGATGTGATTTTTTTGAATACCTGCGCCATTCGCGATAACGCCGAACAACGCATCCGCGAGCGATTGAAACATCTACGGGGCAATAAAAAACACAACAAAGAACTCATCGTGGGTGTACTTGGTTGTATGGCAGAACGGCTGAAAGAAAAATTGCTCGAAGAAGAAAAACTGGTGGATGTTGTTGCCGGACCTGATAGCTACCGCGATTTGCCCAAACTCGTTGCAGAGGTAGACGAAGGAGGCAGGGCCATCAATGTGCTGCTCAGCAGAGAAGAAACCTATGGTGACCTTAGCCCTGTTCGACTTAATTCCAACGGAGTAACCGCTTTTGTTTCTATCATGCGGGGGTGCGATAACATGTGCAGCTTCTGCGTGGTGCCCTTTACCCGCGGACGTGAACGCTCGCGCGATCCCCAAAGTATCGTGAAAGAAGTTCTCGACCTCTCCGCTGCCGGCTATAAAGAAATTACCTTGCTCGGACAAAACGTAAACTCTTACCTGTGGTTTGGTGGTGGACCTAAAAAAGAGTTCAAAAAACTAACCCAAGAAGAGCAAGAAACCTCTGTGGACTTCGCAGATCTCCTACAACTGTGTGCAGAAGCCGTTCCCCACATGCGAATCCGTTACAGTACCAGCCATCCACGCGACATCAATGAAAAAGTGGTGTACACCATGGCCAAATACAAAAACCTGTGTAATTACATCCACCTTCCCGCACAAAGTGGAAATACGCGCGTGCTAGATATCATGTCGAGAAACTATTCGCGTGAATGGTACATGGATAAAATTCGCATGATTCGTAGCATCATCCCTGATTGCGGAATCAGTTGCGATATCATCGCGGGCTTTTGTTCAGAGACCGAAGACGAACACCAAGATACACTGAGTCTGATCGATTGGGCCGAATTTGAATTCTCGTACATGTATGTGTATTCAGAAAGACCAGGCACTCCAGCAGCCAAAAAATTGGCCGACGATGTGCCAGAAGCCGTGAAATCTCGAAGACTGAGCGAAATCATTGCCCTACAAAATGCCAAATCCAAAGCCAAAAACGAATCCTACATCGGCAAAGTCGTTACCGTGTTGGTTGAAGGTCCTTCGAAAAAGAGCGACCTCGATTGGATGGGAAGGAGCGATCAAAATTCAGTGACCATTTTCCCCTGTGAACATTACAAAAAAGGCGATTTGGTCAATGTGTTGGTAGAAAGAGCCACCACAACAGCCATGATTGGCAAAGCCCTGGGCTACGCAAGTCTCGTGGATTAATCGTCCATCAAACTACGAAGTTTACCCGTTTTGACCGTACTGCAAGCGCAAGTTTTTGAGCATGTCTTCCGTCATTTTGTCTAAATCAAAATCTGGCGACCATCCCCAATCGTTTCTTGCATGTGAATCATCAATGACCGCTGGCCAGCTGTTGGCGATGGCTTGACGGTAATCGGGTTCGTAGGAAATTTGAAAACCGGGCACAAACTTGGCAATCGACGCTGCGATTTCTTCCGGGGCAAAACTCATGCCCGCCAAATTGTAACTCGTTCGAATCTTGATTTGTTCAGCCGGCGCATGCATGATATCCAATGTGGCCTTCAAAGCATCAGGCATGTATAACATGGGCAACGTAGTACCCTCACCCAAAAAGCAATTGTGCTTTCCCGTTTGCAACGCATCGTGATAAATTGCCACCGCATAATCTGTGGTTCCTCCGCCTGGAGCACTCTTATATCCAATCAAACCGGGATACCGCAAAGAACGCGTATCGATGCCCCAGCGATTGAAATAATATTGCGCATACAACTCACCTGCCAATTTGCTGATACCGTAAATGGTGGTAGGATCCATGGTGCCATATTGGGGTGTACCAAAACGCTCGGTATTTGGTCCAAAAGCCGCGATACTGCTGGGCCAATAAACCTTCTTGATAATCCCCGTATCGCGCGCCGCATTCAATACATGAAACAACCCCTCCATGTTCAATTTCCACCCAAATTCTGGATTTTTTTCCGCGGTTGCACTGAGCAAAGCAGCCAGATGATAAACCTGCGTGGGTTTGTACTTCTGTATGATGTCTGATAACCGCGCCGAATCAAGCACATCCAACGTTTCAAACGGACCGCCATCAAACACAGGATTGTCGGATTTTTTCACATCACTCGCCACCACATTGGCATCGCCGTAAATGCCGCGCAATGCCTCTACCAACTCAGTTCCCAACTGACCGCAAGAACCAATCACCAATACCTTTTCATTCATCATACTTCCGCAAATTTTGGCTCTTCTTGCCATATTACCAAACCTTTTTCATGGCGTTTTTACGAACCACCGCAATTTGTCCCAAATCTTGTGCATTTTTGCCGTTCATCATGTCAGAAACATCGGACATCATCCATTTTGCCATCATCGGGGCCGGACACATCGGGCAGAGACATGCGCACATGATACATAACAACCCACGCGCCCAACTCGTGGCCGTTGCCGATGTGAAAATTCGCGAGGAATTAAACCTATCCCCAGAAATACCCTTGTACGAAAGTTTGGAGGAAATGTTGATGCACCACGCGAACATCGATGTTGTTTGTATCGCCACACCCAATGGCTACCACAGCCAACATGCCATTCAAGCGCTTAGCATGGGTAGACATGTGGTGGTTGAAAAACCCATGGCCCTATCCACCGAAGAATGTGATGCCATGATGGAAGAAGCCGACAAACGGAACAAACAGATTTTCTGTGTGATGCAAAATCGTTTCTCTCCCCCATCTCAATGGATCAAATCACTCATCCAAAACCGCATTATGGGAGAACTTTACCAAGTTCAGGTGGTGTGCTACTGGAACCGAGATCATCGCTACTACAAAACCGGACATTGGCATGGCACCGAAGATTTGGATGGCGGCGTGTTGTTTACACAGTTTTCACACTTCGTTGACCTCGTATATTGGCTCTTGGGTCCGCTCAACATTCAATTCGCAACTGCCTCAAATTTCAATCATCAAACACTCACAGAATTCGATGACAGCGGACAAGTAATCTTCTCCTTTGGTGAAAGAGGAAAAGGTTCCCTGAGCTACTCAACGAGTCTATACAACCAAAATTTTGAAAGCTCCATCACCCTTATCGGTGAAAAAGGGACCGTAAAGCTGGGCGGACAATACATGAATTCCGTGGATTACTGCGATATCGAGAATTACCAAATGCCCACTTTGCCTGCCTCCGAACCCCCAAATGATTACGGAGGATACAAAGGCAGTGCGGCCAATCACCATTTCGTGATTGAAGAAGTCATCAATCACCTACTGCAAGGCAAGCCCACCATCACTACACCCGCCGAAGGAAAAGCCGTGGTAGAAATCATTGAACACATCCATCTAGCACAAATATTGTCCTCACAAAACATTGATTAATAGCACATTACGATTTTTTGAAAAAAGTTTTCAATTTCTTTGGGGGTAGAGTAGGGTTTTGGTGTTTATAGGCCAGATTACCCCTTTCCGGAAAAAGGCAACGTCATGACAAAAGAACAACTCGAAAGCAACATCTTCACCAAATACGCGGCAGGTTTGATGCATGAGGATGAATTAAAGAAATTGGAGGATTGGTTGAAGAAAAATCCCCAGTTCAAACCCACCTTGGCCATCATCAAACAACAAGTATCGGCCATGATGCAACCCCAATTAATGCACTAAAAAAATGGACAATTCCAACAACAAACCCCACATAGACAGCGAGTTTCAAGAAATTTGGGACCGCGCAGGGGAGTATACCTATTCCTTTGAATCTAGCAACGATCAAGCATGGGAAAAATTCCAAGCAGAACGTCAGCAACCCAAAATCAAGCAACCGTTCAGCATTTGGAAAAATACCCAACAAGTTTGGCGTGTAGCCGCTGCCATCACGTTATTGGCCATCGGTGGTTGGGCATTCTGGATCAATCAGCAAAAAACGGCCATCTTGGATCAAGGCAACATGGCCACCCTAAACCAACAAGTAAAGCAAATTACGCTGAAAGATGGAAGTATCATTACATTGAATGCCAATTCCAGGGTAAAATACACCTTGACCAAAAATAGCCGCAACATTGAATTACAGGGGATGGCACACTTTGAAGTAGCCAAAAATCCCAATGCCCCATTCGTAATTCGCAGTGGCAGCAACCAAGTAACTGTGCTAGGTACCGGTTTTGATGTGCGTTCATACCACAACAAACCCTTACAGGTTTCAGTGAATCACGGCAAAGTTCGGGTAGAAAAAATGGCGAAAAACAACGAAACCTTGTTGGAATCTACCATCCTTACCAAAGGAATGCGTGCCACAGAAAACCCGCACCCAAAAACCAAAACAGCCTCAATTTTTCAGGTTGAATCAAACATAGACCTCAATGCAGTGAATTGGCGCCAAGGAACATTGTCGTTCAGCAACGCACCACTGTCAGACGTAATTGATGCAGTGGAAGAACACTACAATGTAAAAATTGCCGTGCTCGGCAATGCCCCCAAAGGCTTGAGAAACAACAACCCAACCCTTAC